>JBFGEP010000073.1:0-8310 GCA_041580055.1 Rhodothermales bacterium
GACGGATGAGGTGATGCCGATCTACGACGCGTCCATGAAGTACCAGGCCGACGGCACGCCGCTGGTCGTACTGGCAGGCAAGGACTACGGCATGGGCTCCAGCCGGGACTGGGCCGCGAAGGGCACGATCCTGCTGGGCCTTCGAGCGGTCATCGCCGACAGCTTCGAGCGCATCCATCGGTCGAACCTCATCGGCATGGGCGTTCTGCCGCTGCAGTACGAGGAGGGACAGAACGCGGCCGGCCTCGGCCTCGACGGCACGGAGACATTCGACATTCCGGTCACGGACGGCGTCGAGCCGCGGCAGACCATCACCGTCACAGCCCGCAAAGCCGACGGATCCGAGATCACGTTCGACACGCTGTGCCGCCTCGACACCCCGATCGACGTGGAGTACTACCGCAACGGGGGCATCCTGCACTTCGTCCTGCGCGAGTTTCTGGATCGATCCACCGTGGAGGCCTGATTCGGTACAGCTTCAAACAGCAACGGACAAGCGGGCATGAAACATCGAATCGGGTCCATCACGGTATTGGTGCTGATGGCGGCCGGCTGCGCGCAGGCGCCCGTGAGCGGACAGGTCGGTCCATACGACTCGGGCGGTCCGTTGATGCCCGAGCAGGCCTCGTACGACGTCACGTACTATGCTCTGGACCTCAACGTGAGTCCGGCGGACAGCTCCATCGAGGGGCGGTCCACGATTCACGCGCGCGTCGGGTCGCCGCTCGAGTGGTTCGTGGTCGATCTGGTGCCGGACCTGACCGTCCGGTGGGTCGCGAAGGCCGGGGCCGCCCCGGATCAGATGCTTCGGCACGAGCGCCGCGGTGGGAAGGTGTGGATCGAGTTGCCGCACACGCACCAGCCGGGTGATGTGGTCGCGGTGACCGTCGCCTACGGCGGCCGGCCGCGCATCGCGAGGCGTCCTCCATGGGACGGGGGCTTCACGTGGGCCCGCACGCCGTCGGGCGAACCCTGGATCGCCACGTCCTGCCAGGGGGAGGGGGCCGACATCTGGTGGCCCGTGAAGGACCACGTGTCCGACGAGCCGGACTCGATGTCGATTCGAGTGACCGTGCCGGACCACCTCGTTGTCGCCACGAATGGGCGCCTGCGCGAGATATCGCAGCGTAGAGAAGGCGAGGCGACCTACGACTGGTTCGTCTCTACGCCCATCAACACGTACACCGTCGCGCTGAACATCGGTCCGTACCGCGTCATCGAGGACGAGTTCGAAGGGGCAGGGGGCGCCTTCCCGGTAAAGTTCTACGTGCTGCCGGAGGACTACGACAAGGGACTCGAGTTCATGGACGAAATCACGAGCCACCTCCGCTTCTACGAGAAGTACCTCGGCCCGTATCCGTTCCGCGCAGACAAGTACGGCGTCGTTCAGACGCCGCACCTGGGCATGGAGCATCAGTCGATCATCGCCTACGGCGCGAACTTCAGCAACGAGGCCATGACGCCCCGGGGGGATTTCGGGTTCGACAAGCTGCACCACCACGAGCTCGCGCATGAGTGGTGGGGCAACCTCGTCACGAACACCGACTGGAAAGACCTCTGGATTCACGAGGGCTTCGGCACCTACATGCAGGTGCTGTATGCCGAGGAGCTCAGGGGCGACAACGGCGCCCTGCAGTACCTGTCGGCCGTGCGGCCGATGATCCGCAATCGCGCCGCCGTCGCGCCGCGGGAGTCGATGGCCGTCGACGCGATGGGCGATCGCGACGTCTACTTCAAGGGCGGCTGGATTCTGCACACGCTCCGCTACCTGATAGGGGACGAGGCGTTCTTTGAGTCTCTCCGGCGGATGGCATATCCGACGGTGGAGCTGGAGTCGGTGACCGACGGGAGCCAGTGCCGGTTCGCGTCTACGGAAGACTTCCGGCGCATCGTCGAGCAACGCAGCGGACGCGACCTCGCCTGGTTCTTCGACGTCTACGTGCGGCAGCCGGAGCTGCCGGAGCTCGCGGTTACTCGCGACGGGCCGCGCCTGCGCCTGCAGTGGATCACGCCCGACGGCCTGCCCTTTCCGATGCCTGTGGAGGTCTCGTTCTCCGGTGAGACACGGACCGTTGATATGTCCACCGGCTCGGCCGAAATCGAGCTGCCCGACACGGTTCACGCGGGCGTGGACCCGCGGATGCGGATCCTGAAGAAGTAGGGACGAGGCGGAGCTAGCGGACTTCTTCGAGCAGCACGACGCCGTTGGGGCCGGCGTCTACATTGACCATCCCGTACGACACGAACGTGGTCTTTCCGCTGTAGGCGTCCTTCAGTATCGTGTTGTCTCCAAATACTTTGGAGACGTTTACGTTCGTCCGACCCGCAGAACCAAGGACTACCACGACCCGGTCCATCGCCTCTCCGATACCGTAGGTTCGGCTGAAGGTGTACGGCTGTCTGGCGAGAACCTCGTGAGCTCCCATCGCGATCGCGGGGTGGCGTGACCGAAACTGCCCGAGCCGTTGCCAGTGTGAGAGAAGGGCGTCATCGGCGCCGTCCCAGTTCATGACGCTGCGAGTGAGCTCCGGACCGGAAGCGGGTGGCCGAGCAGCGGGCCGGGCGGACTCGTCCCCGTAGAATATCTGGACGCCTCCCGGAACGAGCATGAGCGCAGTCGCGGCGTCGAAGAGCCGATCGCGATCGAAGAGATGCGTGTCGTGCGAGGAGACGTAGCTCACGACGCGAAGCGACGGGTCCGTTCGCATCGCATCCGCATACGCCGAAAAGATCGAGTCGAGTGCGGCGCCTCGCGCGAGGTCGCGCTGGAAGTCGAAGTTGAGCACCGCGTCAAGTCCGGCGTCGAAGTACTCTGAGCGATAGACGCCGTGGTCGAACACCTCGCCCATCATCCAGAACTCCGACGAGTCGAGCGACTCCAATGGATGATCGTTCTTCCAGGCGCGCAGCGCGGCCGCCGCACGGGTCTTGAGGAGGCGCATCGTGACCGGATCGAGATTCTTGACCGTATCCAGCCGAAACCCGTCAATTCCGATGTCGAGGACCCATGCCGCCAGCCAGCCGGTGATGTGCTCCCGAACCGCAGCCTTCGGATAGTCTATGTCCGGGGTCGAGTCTGCCGGCGAGAGATCCCGGTGCTCCGCCCGCCACTTGCGCCTTAGAAAGTCGGGAGTTGCAACGCGGTCGTCGGACTCCGTCCGAAAGTCGGGAAGGCTTGACGTGCACGTCGTCCGGTCGGATTCACCGCAGGGCGGGTAGCCCGCAATGTTGGCGCGCATCCAGTCGCCGCCCCACCACGAGGACCACGCGGAGGCATCCGTGTAGTCGATGAACAGATCATGGTAGTCGTTCCAGTTTCCGCCCGGCGCCGGCGACCAACCGCGCCAGTCCTCTCGATGCAGCCGGCCAAACCCGAGCTCGTCCATGTCCGCCAGCGTATTGTACCCGGCGTGGTTGATCACGACGTCCATCAGCACCCGTATGCCGCGTTCGTGGCAGACCGTGACGAGCTCCCTGAGATCGGATTCGGTGCCGAACGCGCTGTCTACGCGCGTGAAATCCAGTGGCCAATATCCGTGGTAGGCGTAGGCCGGATACTCGCCCCCGGCACCGCCGACCCACCCGCGGACCTGCTCGAGCGGGCTGGTCATCCAGAGCGCGTTCACTCCGAGTTCTGAGAAGTATCCGTCTCTCACCTTGCCGATGAGTCCGGCCAGGTCTCCGCCCCGGAATCGTGCGGGCGAATTCGCGTGGACGGGTGTACCGTCGAGATCCAGGCCGCGTCCGTATGCGTGATCATTCTCCGGGTCGCCGTTCGCAAAGCGATCCGTCATCACGAAATAGATGATCGCGTTGTCCCAGTCGAACGGCTGTGCAACGGCTGCGGCCGAGGGTGCCAGGAAGGCGGCGACAACCACCAGAAGCGCGGTGATCTGTGACGGAGAACGTGCTTGCAACGTTCACGAACGGCTGTGAGAGGTGGCGCTCAAACATAGCACAGTGGAGCGTCTTCTTCCACGCACAAACAGGCGTCGAGGGCTCGCTCAGGCTGCGCGATTCCTCGACTTCGATGGCTGCTTGAAGATGCCATCGCGGTTTACGTGGCCGACGTAGCGGCCGAGGATCTGCACCTCTTCGAAAACGTCCGGCTCGATCGTGATCCGATCGTACTGCTCGTTCGCCGGCTCGAGCCGCAGACCTTTGGCTTCGCGGAAGACGTGCTTGAGCGACGTCTCACCGTTGTACAGCACGGCACCGATGCCGCCGTTGGGGATGTCGTCGTCGACGAGGAGGACATAGTCGCCGTCGTCAATCTCCGCGCCGATCATGGAGTCGCCGGCCACCCGGATGGCGAAGATGCGGTCCAGGTTCGGAAAGAGAGTCTCGAGCGTGATGCTGCCGAGGTTCGATTCGACGGCTTCCTGCAGGCCGCCCGCTGCGATCACGCCCCTGACCGGAATCGCGCCCGCCCTTCGCTTGTCGCGTTCGACGAGCTCGTAGCCGAACTCGTCCCGCTTCAGGTAGCCCTTCTTGAACAGCGCCTGGAGGTTCTGCGTGACGCTGTTGGGGGAGCGGAAGTCGAAGTGGTCGATGATGTCGCGGTACGTCGGCCACTGGCCGTTCGTCTGAACGAACGATCGGACGTAGCCGAGGAAGTCGCGCTGCTTCGGGGTCAGGCTGCGGCGGCTCATGAACTCGGACCTATGTGTATCACATGTGACACAAGGTACGGGCGGGTGCCCGACGCGTCAAGGGTCACGCCGAAATCTGACTGATCACGCGTTTTGCCCGCACCGAGTATGCTTCCTCGAGGTGATACCGCATGTACGACTCTACCAGGCCGTCAAGGTCGTGACGCGTCCGATCGTCGACCTTCAGCCGCATCGCCGTCTCGAGGTCGGACATCGCCAGAATCGCGAATGCGCGCAGCGCCGTGCGGGAGCCTCTCAGGGCATACGCGCCCTCGCGGCCGCTCGAGATGGTCCCCCGATCGAGGGCGAGAAAGCCACCGTCTTCGCCCACCGATTCGACCGACTCGCGGTCGATCAACGGTGCAAACCCTAGCTCGGCGGCCAGTCTCAGCTCGAAATGACTCCCGACGTTGTCAACGTTCCGGGAGGCGAGGCTGAGATACTGGAGCGCCTTCAGGGAGAGATTGAAGAGGGCCGGGTTTTGCTCACCCTCCTGGACCACCGCCCCTAGAAGCTCCATAATCCGCAGGCCTGCCGAGATCTTACGTAGATCGCGAGCGAGGCTCGGAAACCGGAGCAGGTGGCTCGTCTCGGACAGTGTCTGCAGCGAGCGCCCGGGCTTGACGTAGATCACTGACTCGATGTACGACATCGGCAGCAGCGCCGAGCCGAACCGGCTCTTCGTCCGCCGCGCTCCCTTCGCAATCACGGAGAGCTTCCCCCGCTCACGCGTGAACAGCGTGGCGATCCGGCTCGACTCTCCGTAGCGAAGGCTCCGGAGTACTATGGCCTCGGTCCTGACGATCACGGTAGACAAAGGGTCTGCGACAGGGGCATGCCCGGTATGAAAGTTACGCGATGGGTGCCTCGCGTGTCATTGCTTCAACAGGCCTCCGGATCTTGAGCAAAACGCGCATTCCCCTCTGGGTATTTCGTCTTCAGCACCGGCTGTCCATCACGCACAACGAGCTGCTGGCCGTGACAGTCGCGGCCGCTCTTCTGCTCGTCGGAGAGTTCGCTCGCCATGTGTTCGAGAGCCACGCGCGGTACGACGACGGCTACTATCGCGAGCGAGACAGCCTCTTCTTCGCATTGACCGCGGCTGTAGTCGATGAGGATACGCTCGAGGCCACCGCTGTGTCGCCGGGAAAGCCGGACACGGCCCTGGCGGGAGCGTTGACCGACACCGTCGCGGCCAACCGCATCGACATCAACAGCGCGTCTCCAGGAGAGCTGACTCGCCTGCCGGGTATCGGGCCGACGCTCGCACAGCGAATCGTAGACTACAGAGCCGCAAAAGGGCCTTTTTCTTCGGTCGACGATCTTCAGCGCGTATCCGGAATCGGACCCAGAAAGATGGAGGCGCTATCTCCCCTCGTCACCGTCAGACGCTGACGCAGGGCTCTCTGGCTCCGCCGGTTCGTTTCCGTCGTCGAGCCGCGTTTCCGCTGTCCACTGCCTCGACCGGGCCTCCTCGCTGTTCAGAAACCGCCAGATCGGCACCAGAAGTGCCGCGGCCAGCGCGAAAAACCCGATGGTCGTCAGGATGATGACGACGGTGTACTTATCCATCCGACTGCTTCATTCTTGCCCGTACGGCACGTAAACGAGCGCGGCGCCTAAAATGTCCTCGCCCGGTCGTCCTCTATTATTTAGATTCATGGCCCTTGTTCGGAGGCTCGCTGAGCCGAAACTATGAGGGCCGCTCACCGAACAATTGACAGGGTAGACATGACCGCCGAGCCGATGGCACCTGCTTCGCCGATACAGACGGCACAGTGGCTGGCGACCGTGTACGCAGCTCTCGCGCTCCGGTCGTCAGAGGTGATCGGAGACGACTACGTGAGAGCGATCCGCGACCGGGTCGTTCGCCGAGCGGAAGGGCACGTCACGCCCGAGGCGGTGGCTACGCTGATCGCGGAGAAGCTCAGCGATCTGAGGAACGGAGACGGCAAAAGAGTCCTCGGGGATGCCGTTCGCGAGCTGGCCGAGCGCAACGAGCCTCATGTCCTGCGACAATTCCTGCTCGACCTCGTCGACCTCGCGCTACACGACGACTGGTATGCTCACGAGGAAGGGCGATTCATCAGTGCTGTCGCTCGCCGCTGGAACCTGCACCCGGCGGACGACGACCGGACTCGGCTGTGGAGCGTCATGAGCTCGCAGCTCACCGAGGGCCAGTGGACTGCACTCCATGACCTCGCGGTGGTCTACATCGCCCTCGCACACCAATCCGACGACGACCTCGTGCAGCGGGAGATCGACGCCATCAGCCGAAAGCTTGCGGAATGGCTGCCGGCGGCGCTGCCCGAGGACGTGAGCGCTATCGTCGGCGAAGCACTTCACCGGTACGCCGCAGACGATCCGCGCCCGCTCCTGAGCGAAGCGATCTCACGCCTCAAAGTCAGCGTGCCGTCGCATCAGCGGGCGGCGATATTCGCTGACCTCGAGTACATCGCCCGTGCGGACGATGTTCTGCTCGTCGAGGAAAAGGCCATCATCGCGGAGCTCGCGAGCGCCTGGGGCACAGAGCTCGCTGACCTCTAGCCAGAAGAACACGCATCCCGATCGGCACCGCATTGGCGAATCCGGCTCCCGTACGAGCGCAGCTGCGTGATTTTGACATCCAGGGTCATCGCGGTGCCCGCGGTCTGAGCCCGGAGAATACCCTTCCGGCGTTCAGAAAGGCTCTCGAAGTCGGCGTGTCAACGCTAGAGATGGACGTAGTCGTGACGGCGGACAGCGAGCTGGTGGTCTCGCACGAGCCGTGGATGTCTTCGCGAATCTGTCGCCATCCCGGAGGCGCCGAGGTGACCGAGGACGAGGAGCAATCACTGATCATCTACGGGATGACCTACCCCGAGGTGGCGGAGTTCGACTGCGGTTCTCGCCGGGCGCCAGGCTTTCCGCATCAACGACTCGAGGCGGCCCCGAAGCCGCTCCTCCGGGACGTGATCGACATGGCCGAGACGACCGCCGCGGAGCTTGGGATGGACCCGGTGAGATACAACGTCGAGACCAAGTCCAGGCCATCCTGGGACAACAGGTACCACCCGGAGCCGCGTGTCTTCGCGGAGCTGCTCTACTCGGTTCTCCGCGACGCAGTCGTCCTCGAACGATCGACGATTCAGTCGTTCGACGTCCGCACGCTGCGCGAGGCGCGTCGGTTAGACAGAGCCTGGCGTACGTCGCTCCTGGCCGGCCGGATGGCTGCGCCGTTCCTGGCGTTGAACGTGCGGCGGCTTGGATTCGTCCCGTCGATCTACAGCCCGCACCACCGCGCCGTCAACGCCCGACGCGTGCTGCGCGCACACCGGCGCGGCATGTCCGTGATTCCCTGGACCGCGAACAGCGAAGAAGAAATCGCGAGACTCGTCGAGCTCGGCGTCGACGGCCTGATCACCGACTACCCGGATCGAGCAAAGCGGGTATTGGAACGATTCTTGGGCTCTTCCGCCGCGTGAGGCCGATATCGGCCCCCTCAATACTGTTTTTGCTCATTTTACGTACCTTTGGGGAACGTACCGGGTGCCCGGATTATCGCAACTGTCAATCCGGGTCTCAGGACACAAAAAGAGACACGTAGTACTCGACTCTCGCCGGCGCGTCACCGCAACGGCCGCCCCTGTTCTTCTCCGGGCGGCGCGAAGTGGCGGAA
>JBFGEP010000074.1:0-8245 GCA_041580055.1 Rhodothermales bacterium
CTCGGCGCCTCCCTCGGCGATACCCTCGTGTTTGACGTCCAGGGTCTCCCGATCGAGACCCGGATCTCGAGCGTTCGCAGAGTGGAGTGGAGGCAGGTGAGGACGAACTTCTTTGTCGTGTTTCCGGACGGGGTGCTCGAGGAGGCGCCTCACTTCAGCGTGATCGTGACGAGGGCCGAAACCGATGCGGAGTCGGGAGGTGCGCAGGCCGCCGTCGTTCGCGAGTATCCGAACGTGTCCTCGATAGACCTGAGTCTGATTCTCAAGGTCGTGGAATCGGTTTTCGATCGGATCGGATTTGCCGTTCGCTTCATGGCGCTGTTCAGCATTCTTACCGGATTCGTGGTGCTTGCGGCAGCCGTCGTTGTCAGCCGCGTCCGCAGAACGGAAGAGACGGTGTTGCTGAAGACGCTCGGGGCGTCGCGCTCCCAGGTGCTGTGGATCATGTCGGTCGAGTACACGGTGCTGGGAATGCTGGCGGCCTTGACGGGCGTTGTGCTGTCCGTCGGTGCGTCGTGGGCGCTCGCCAGGTTTGTGTTCGAGGCACCGTCCGTAGTGCCGGTGGGTCCTCTGCTGGCGATTGTCGCCGGAGTTACCCTTCTGACAGTGGTGGTGGGGATGGTTAACAGCCGC
The DNA here is from genome assembly GCA_041580055.1 of Rhodothermales bacterium. Taxonomy (GTDB): domain Bacteria; phylum Bacteroidota; class Rhodothermia; order Rhodothermales; family JABDKH01; genus JABDKH01. Next base: position 634 of record JBFGEP010000074.1, read on the forward strand.
GGCGTATACGCCAGACCTCCGCTGGATGTGTTGCGGGTCGAGGTGTAAGTTGGACCACGGTGACCCGTGGGCGACCTTCCGCGGTGGACGCACGATATTCTGGAGCCGGTAGAATGAGCCGATCATCGGAAATCCGGTTGAGCGTCGAGCGTGTTCGCGCGCGCATTGCCATCGCCTGCGAGCGAGCCGGCCGCGACCCCGAAGAGATCACGGTCGTCGCGGTCTCGAAGCGCTTCCCTCTGGACGACATCGCCCACGCGTACGACGCCGGAATCCGAGACTTCGGCGAGAACAGGGTGCAGGAGCTGGCGGAAAAGGTGGACGCCTGGGAGGGGCAGTACCCCGGTCGGGAGGTCCGCTGGCACATGGTGGGTCATCTCCAGCGCAACAAGGCGAAGCTCGTCGTGCAGCGATCCACCTTCTTCCACGGACTCGACAGCCTGCGTCTTGCCGACGCGCTTGACCGGGCCACGAGCGACTCCGGCCTTGTTCTGCCGTGCCTCGTTCAGGTGAATGTCTCGCAGGAGGCGTCCAAGTTCGGATTCGGAATCGACGAAGCCGAGAGCGCCGTGCGGCAACTGCAGTCGTACGGCGGGCTGTCCGTGCGCGGCCTCATGACGCTTGCGCACCCGGCGGACGATCCGGAGGATGTGAGGCCGGAGTTCGCCAGACTCCGGAGCCTGTTCGAGCGTAGTCAGGCGTACGCGGAGCGACCGCTGACGGTCCTCTCGATGGGGATGAGCGGCGACTTCGAAGTGGCGATCGAGGAGGGGGCCACCCACCTTCGCCTCGGAACTATCATCTTTGGTGATCGTCCGGACTGATTCACGGGCCGAATGCGGCCTATTTCGACTTCAGGAGTGCGAGGTTGGGTCGATCCTAGGTAGTAGTTTGCATTCAGCATGATCTGGCTAATCGTCACAGTCTCCGCCGCGTTGCTCGTCTACCTGCTGATCAGGACGATGAGGCAATACGAGCAGGAGAGTGCAGCCGCCGCGATGGAGCAGGTCGCCCAGCTTACCGAATTGACCATGAACCTCGAGCATAGAATCGAGAACCTCGAGGCCATCGTCACTGCCGTTGACGTCGAGCCGCGCGAGACGGTCGGAGAGGGCGAGTCGCCCAGCGGCCGTCCCCGGAATCTGCGCACCGGCGCCTGACCCCGTTTCACGGAATTCGCCCCCACCACAATCTTTTGCCGGCATGAGACTCACACCGCTTGACATCAAGAAGCAGGATTTCAAACGCGTCATGCGTGGCGTGGACCCTGAGGAAGTTCAGGCCTTCCTGCAGATGGTTGCCGATCAGTGGCAGGACATCGTTGACGACCAGTCGCGTCTCGAGCACAAGATCACGGAGCTGGAGACGAAGCTTGAGCACTACAAGCAGGTCGAGGAAGCTTTGCAGGAGGCTGTCAAGACCGCCCGTGAGAGCTCGAGACAGACCCTGGATGCGGCCAAGAACAAGGCGAAGAGCATTGTCGATGCCGCTGCCGACACCGCGGAGCGGCTTCAGTCGAAGGCACAGGAAGAGGAGCTCCGGCTGCGCCGTGACCTTCAGACTCTCCGATCGAAGCGCACCGAGACGATCGCTCGACTGCGGAACCTTTTCAGGACCGAGCTCGAGATAATCGATGAGTTCGACAAGCACCAGTCGTTCGAAGAGCCTGAGATCGCAGCCGTGGCGCCCGCCGTGGCAGCGCAGGCGGCCGAAAGTCCGGTCTCCCCGGAGGCCGAAGACATGGAAGCGGTCGAGGACATGGAGCAGCTCGACGCCGCCATCGACAGCGCCGAAGAACCGTGGGCGGACGACGCGCAGCCAGCGCATGAGCCCGTTTCGCAGGACGCACTTTCGTTCTCGGGACAGCCCGAGGCCTCGGAGCAGGGCGCCGAAGATCTCCTTGATTCAGACTCGGCCCCCGAGAGTTCTGAACCGCTTGCGCCGCCGGAGAGCGACGCACCGAGTCGAGAGACCCTCCGCGATTCGGCCGAGATGGACAAGATTCGTAAGATTCTGGACGATCTCGCCTGAGACTGGCGCTTTCGTTCGTTCTTGAGAATCTTGCCGCATGAAAACGACATCTGTTTCGGCCCCGTCGGATCTGAGCGCATACGTTGCGCAGGTCATCGAGGCGGCCGACTTCCTGAAAGAGAGGCTGCCGTTCGCCGCATCGACGGGCATCATTCTGGGCACGGGTCTTGGCCGCCTCGCCGACGAAATCGACGATGCCGTCGTAGTTGAGTACGACGACATCCCGCACTTTCCTCTGTCGACCGTCGAGTTCCACCACGGACGGCTTATCGCGGGCCGGCTCTCGGGCCGCGACGTGATCGCGATGCAGGGACGATTTCATCTGTACGAGGGCTACGACGCTCGTCAGGTCACCTTCCCGGTTCGTGTGCTCGGAGCGACGGGAGTCCGGGACCTGCTCATCTCGAACGCCGCGGGCGGCATGAACCCGCTCTTCCGTCGGGGCGATTTGATGCTCGTGACGGATCACATCAATCTTCAGGGATCCAACCCGCTGGAAGGCCCGAACCACGACGAGTGGGGGCCGCGATTCCCTGACATGAGCGAACCCTACGATCTCGAGCTTCGTGCCCTCGCAGAGCGTATCGCGCTTGCCCAAGGCCTGAAGCTGCAGCAGGGCGTCTACTGCGCGGTCGTCGGACCGAACCTCGAGACGCGGGCAGAGTACCGCTTCCTCCGCGGTATCGGAGCGGATGCCGTGGGGATGAGCACGGTTCCCGAGGTGATCGTGGCGAGACACATGGGCATGCGCTGCATGGCCGTCTCGGTGATCACCGACGAGTGCTTTCCGGACGCTCTGGAGGAGGTCTCGATTCCCGACATTCTCGCGGCGGCCGCAGCCGCCGAGCCCGGCCTGACCAGGATCTTCTGCGGGGTCGTCTCCGACCTTGATCATGACGGCCCCGGGCAGGGGGCGGCGACCTCCGGTTAGGCGTCGAGCGAGTCCGCCGCTGATCGAACGGATCCCTGTCGATTTGCGTATCTTCGGGAGTGGCCACCCACCGCACCGCGGGCCCATCGGTTCCCACCGTCCGGCCGACCCGAGCGTCATGAGCACGTTTCCCGAAGTCAAGCGATTCAACCATCCCGAGCTGGAGCAGAAGACCCTCCAGTGGTGGCTGGAACATGACATCTTCGGCAAGAGCATCCACCACCGGGACGGCGCCCCGGTGTTTTCGTTCTACGAAGGTCCACCCACAGCGAATGGCCGCCCGGGCATCCACCATGTGATGTCGCGGACCATAAAGGACATCTTCTGCCGCTACAAGACCATGAAGGGCTTTCTGGTGTCCCGAAAGGCGGGATGGGACACACACGGCCTGCCGGTCGAGATCGAGGTCGAGAAGGAGCTGGGACTTGCAGGCAGAGACCAGGTCGAGGAGTTCGGCATCGAGGAGTTCAACCGGGCCTGCCGTGAGAGCGTGCTCCGGTACACGGAGCTCTGGGACGATCTCACGCGCAGAATGGGCTACTGGGTTGATCTGAACAACCCGTACATCACGTTCAAGAACGAGTACATAGAATCTGTCTGGTGGCTCATCAAGCAGATACACGAGCGCGGACTGCTGTACCGGGGACACAAGATTCAGTGGTACAGCCCCGGCTCCGGGACGGTGCTTTCGTCTCACGAAGTGAGCCTCGGGTACCGGGAGGTTCAGGACCCGTCGGTCTTCGTCCGTTTTCCCGTCGTCGGCGAGAAGGGTACGGCGTTTTTGGCGTGGACGACGACGCCCTGGACGCTGATATCAAATACGGCGCTGGCAGTGGGTCCGGACATCAGATACGTGAGGATTCGCGTCGCGGCCGACGACGGCTCGGTCGAGCGGCTCATCCTCGCGCGCGAACGCCTGGAGGTCATCTCCGGGGACTTTGAGGTGGAGGCGGAGATGTCGGGAGGCGAGCTGGTCGGTCTTTCGTACACGCCGCTGTACGACTATTTCGCCGATGACGTCGAGGGCAAGACGGCGTGGAGGGTGGTACCGGCAGGGTACGTGTCGACGGAGGACGGAACCGGCATCGTGCACACGGCCCCGGCCTTCGGCGCGGAGGACTACGAGACGGCGCAGCGAGAGGATCTGCTGCTGGTCAACCCGATCGCTCCTGACGGACGCTTCACGGAAGCGGCTGCGCTCGTCGCCGGTCAGTGGTTCAAGGATGCCGACAAGACCATCGTCAGGGACCTGAAGTCGCGGGGACTGATGTACCGGCACGAGACCTTCGTGCACAACTACCCGCACGACTGGCGTAAGGACACGCCGCTGATGAGCTACCCCGTCGACAGCTGGTTTATCCGGACGACGGCCATCAAGGATCGCCTGATGGAGTTAAACAATCAGATTAACTGGTACCCGCAAGGAATTGGAGAGGGAAGATTTGGAGAGTGGCTGGAGAACAACGTCGACTGGGCCCTCAGCCGCCGCCGGTTCTGGGGAACGCCCTTGCCGGTGTGGCAATCGGACGTCGACGGATCGGGCTACTTCGAGGTAATCGGCTCGATCGACGAGCTGCGGGAGAAGTGCGGGGACAAGTTTCCGGCCGAGGACGACCTCGATCTTCACCGGCCGTACGTCGACGAGCTGACATGGCCGTCCCCGGACGGCGGCACCATGCGCCGCGTCGAGGACCTGATCGACGTGTGGTTCGACTCGGGTGCGATGCCGTTCGCGCAGTGGCACTATCCGTTCGAGAACGAGGAGCTGTTCGAGGAGAGCTTTCCGGCCGACTTCATCGCCGAGGGTGTTGACCAGACGCGAGGCTGGTTCTACACGTTGCACGCGATCGCAGCGCTGTGTCGCGACAGCGTCGCCTATCGGAATGTGCTGGTCAACGGGCTCGTCCTTGACGACGCCGGCGAGAAAATGTCCAAGTCGCGGGGCAATGCGGCGGACCCGTTCGACGTGATAAGCCGATTCGGCGCGGACGTCGCGCGCTGGTACCTGATGAGTAACAGCCCTCCCTGGGAAAACCTCAGGTTCACCGAGCGCGGACTGCAGGACACGCTCCGAAAGTTCTTCAGCACGCTCGAGAACGTCTACGGGTTCTTCGCGACCTATGCGAATATCGATGGCTTCGAGCACAATGAGGAGCCGATTCCCCTCGCCCGACGCCCGGAGCTTGACCGCTGGATCATCAGCCGTCTCAATTCGCTGATCGGCGAGGTCGACTCGGCGCTTCACGACTATCACCCGACGCGTTCCGCACGAGCGATCGAGGCGTTCGTGGACGCACTGTCGAACTGGTACATTCGGCGATCACGTCGACGGTTCTGGAAGAGCGGCGGGGATCCGACCGACAAGCTCGCCGCGTACCAGACGGTCTTCGAGTGCCTTGCAACCATCGCCCGACTCATGGCGCCCACCGCGCCGTTCTTCGCCGAATGGCTGTATCAAAGTCTCAACGACAGTACCGGTCGCTTCGACGATGAGTCGGTTCATCTTTCTCTATTCCCGGAAGCAAATCGGCACGCCATCGACATGGACCTCGAGAGGAGGATGCAACTGGCGCGCACCGCTTGCACCATCGTGCTGGGCCTGAGAAACGCGAGCTCCATCAACGTTCGGCAGCCGCTCTCCCGCATCATGGTCGTCGTGGGCCACGGGGTGGAAGCGGCCGACGTCGAAGCGGTGGAGTCCATCATCAGAGAGGAAGTCAACGTCAAGAGCGTTGAGCTTATGACGTCGTCCAGTGGACTCGTCCGGCGATCGGCGAAACCGGATTTCCAGGCGCTTGGCAAGCGCCTCGGCAAACTCATGAAAGGTGTCAATGTGGCGGTGCGGGCGTGGGATGACGAGACGATCGAGAGATTCCTGGAGGAGGGCGAGGCGACGCTGGCGGTAGACGGACAATCCGTTCGGCTTTCGACGTCCGACCTTGTGATAACGAGCGAGGGAATCGAGGGCTGGCTGGTCGACACCCAGGACGGAGTCACGGTGGCACTCGACACCCAACTGACCCCCGAGCTTGAGAAGGAAGGCCTTGCACGGGAAGTGGTCAACCGGATTCAGAATCTCCGCAAGGACGCCGGATTCGAAGTGACCGACAGGATACAGATCGCCTTCAGCGCGACCCCCGGCCTGCAGCGGGCCCTCGTGGACCATGGCGAATGGGTTCGGAACGAGACCCTCGCCGTAGAGTTAACAGAGGCTATCCATCCCGATGGAGAGATGGTCAGAGCCTTCGACGTAGATGACGAGCGAGTGACGCTCGCCGTCAGACGGGTCGCAACCTGAGCACCGCTTTCGACAAGGAAATACCTATGGCAACACGGAAAAAGACAACCAGGACGAGCCGATCGACTTCTCGGAAGTCAGCCGGCAAGACATCGCTTGCAAAGGCGGGCGCCAGCTCGGCCAAGAAGAAGACAAAAGCCAGGGCGGCATCGACGGGGAAGAAGCGCGCCACAGCGGCATCGCGAGCCGGCGCGAAGGCGAAGCCGGCGCGAAAGTCGGCCACCCGGAAGACGACTGCGAAAAAGTCGGCCGCCAAGAAATCTCCGGCCAGGAAGTCGAAGGCCAGGCCTGCTGCAAAGAAGGCGACGACTAAGAAGTCGAGGGCCAAGTCGGCTGCAAAAAAGACGACTTCAAGGAAGGCCGCTGCGAAGAAGCCGGCGACCAAGCGATCCGCGGCGAAGAAAGCTGCCAGCAAGAAAGCCGCGACCAAGAGGGCTGCCGCGCGCAAGACTGTCAAGAAGAAGCCCGTCGCTCGCAAGACGGCTGCGAAGAAGACGTCAGCAAGGAAGAGCACGGCCCGCAAGGCCGCCACGAAGAAGACGGCCGCCAAGAAGACCACGCGCAAGACGGCGAGTCGGAAGTCGACGGCAAAGAAGACGACCGCGCGCAGGCCGGCCGCGAAGAAATCCTCCGCCAGGAAGGCTCCCACTCGAAAGACCGCCGTGAAGAAGACGGCCGCGAAGCGCACGCCGAAGAAAACGGCTGCTTCAAAGAAGCCTGCGACCACGGCCGCACCGGAACCCCGAAAGAAGGTGATCAAGACGCCGTTCTCGGCAAAAGAGCTCGATCACTTCCGGCGGCTCATCATCGACCGTCGCCGATCCGCGATGGACGATATCGAAAGCCTCCGACGTGGCCTGGCGGACTCGCGCGAGCAGGCGGAGTACGACACCGCCTACAGCTTCCACATGGCGGACGCCGGTACGGACGCCATGGAGCGCGAGAAGCTGTACCTGATGGTTGCACGGCAGCAGAAATACGTCGGGTATCTGGACCGCGCTCTCGAGCGAATCGACAGCAAAACCTACGGCGTCTGTAAGGTCACGGGGAAACCGATCTCGAGGGAGCGTCTGGAAGCGGTTCCCCACACTGAGATTTCCATCGAAGCGAAGCGGCTGCAAAAAAGGTAGATCGGCCCGGTGGCGGCACGTGCCGTCCCGGTCCGTTCCGCAGCGCGACGCCTTCACAGGCTTCGATTCCGAATGAGGATACTGTGGTTGTCAGGCATCCTGGTAGCTCTCGACCAGGCCGCCAAACTGATGGTGCTGCAGACCATGTATCGGTCGCAGACTATTCCGCTCCTCGGTGACTGGCTTAGCCTGACGTACACGGAGAATCCCGGCATGGCGTTC
>JBFGEP010000075.1:0-8227 GCA_041580055.1 Rhodothermales bacterium
CTACTACTGGACGAAGGACGAAGTCCTCAGCCGGCTCGACGTAAAGATGACCGCAGCATTCATTGCCGTCAGCGATCTCGCCCGCAAGCGGAAGCTGTCCATGCGGGATGCTGCCTACGTGATAGCGGTCGACCGTGTCGCCCGAGCATGCCGGGATCGCGGCTGGCTATGAGTAACGAATAGACCGGAACGACCGTGACGTCGGACGACGACAACGCACAGTCGTTTGATCGCGTCTTCTTCGAAGAAGCCGGCGCCTTCAAACAGATCGGCGCAGGCGGGATCGGCGGCAAAGCCTCCGGCCTGAGAAAGGCCCGCGAGATACTGCGGCACAACCCGTCACCGGAAGCCGAAAATCGCATCGGGGTCGAGGTCCCGTCCGTCGCCGTGATCGCGACCGATACGTTCGACGCGTTCATGCGGCGCAACCTGCTGGTCCCGGAAGAGCTCACCGGGATTCCCGACGAGCGAATCGCCCATCGCTTCCTGGGCGGCGACTTCCCCGCAGAATATGTGGGCGACCTTCGGGCAGTCGTCGAAGGCACTACCGGCCGCCCGCTCGCCGTCCGTTCCTCGAGCCTGCTCGAAGACGCCCTCGCACATCCGTTCGCCGGCGTCTACCAGACCAAGATGGTTCCCAATAACCATCCCGACCCGAGCGTACGCTTTCAACGCCTCCTCGAGGCCGTCAAGTTCGTTTACGCTTCCGCGTACTTCCGCGATGCGACCGACTACCTCAGCGCACTGGGCAATCACGGACAGGAGGAGAAGATGGCGGTCGTGATTCAGGAGGTGGTGGGTACGGCGTTCGACGAGCGTTTTTATCCGCATCTCTCGGGCGTGTGCAGATCCTACAACTTCTACCGCAGCGGCTCCGCGCGACCCGAGGACGGGGTCGTCAATCTTTCGCTGGGACTCGGCAAGACGATCGTCGACGGAGGCATCTCATGGGCGTATTCGCCGACTCGTCCGAGGGCCCGCCCGCCTTTTGTCTCGATCGCCGACATGCTCAAGAACACCCAGCTGCGCTTCTGGGCCGTGAACGTCGGCGCCGAGCCGCCCTACAATCCCGCACAGGAGACGGAGTACCTGCTCAATTGCGATCTGCGGGAAGCGGAGTACGACGGGTCGCTCAGATTCCTGGCGTCGACCTTCGACACGAACCGGGACAGACTCATACCCGGCACAGGAACGCCTGGCGCCCGGGTGCTGGACTTTGCGCCGCTGCTGCAGCTCGAACTCTGGCCCGTGAACGACACGATCTCCCGTCTGCTGAAATTATTCGAGCGCGAGACGGGGAACGCCGTCGAGGTGGAGTTTGCCATGACGCTGCCTGCTCGCGAGGATGGAACCCCGCGGCTGGCCGTCCTGCAGGTGCGACCGATGATGGTGTCGACGGACCGAGTGGACGTGCCCGACTACGGGTGCGGTGATCCGGGGCTGGTAGTCTACTCGAGCCGCGTGATGGGCAACGGACGGTTGGAGGACATCTCAAACGTAGTCTACGTCAGGCCCGATCGGTTCGAGCGGCAACACACTGCGCGGATTGCCGGAGAGCTGGAGACCCTGAACCGTCGATTGACAGAATCGGGCATACCGTTTGTCCTGATCGGCTTCGGGAGGTGGGGAAGCACCGATCCGTGGCTGGGAATCCCTGTGTCCTGGGCGCAAATCAGCGGCGCCGCCGTAATAGTGGAGGCCACGCTTCCCGACTTCGACGTCGAGCCGAGCCAGGGGGCGCACTTTTTCCACAACATGGCTTCTTTCGGAATCGGATACTTCTCCGTGCACCACGCGTCGGATTGTCCTATTGACTGGGACTGGCTGGGGCGTCAGCACGTCGTTAGCGAAACGGAGCACATCCGCCACGTCGAGGTCAATCAGCCGCTCGAGGTTATCATGGACGGACGGTCGGGTCGCGGGGCCATTCTGCGCGTCGACCCTCAGACAGCCGGGGGCGCCTTATGAGCACATCCGGAGATCCGATTGACGGCATCCTGCACTCCCTCCGGGAACGTGCCAAGGAGCTCAATTGCCTGTACGAGGTCGACGAGATCCTGAACCGGATCGACCGGCCCGAGTCCGAAGTGCTGGACCAGCTCGTCAACGCGTTGCCCGCGGGCTGGCAATACCCCGAGATCTGCCGAGCGCGGGTCTCGGTGGAAGGCCGCGAGTACCTCTCAGCCGACTTCGCAGCATCGGATACCGTGCAGTCGGCCGACGTCGTTCTCGAGGACGTCGTGGTCGGCCGGATAGACGTCTTCTACGTGTCCCGTGCGCCGCGCCAGGACGAGGGGCCCTTCCTCAAGGAGGAGAGGAAGCTCGTCCGGGCGGTTTCCGATAGGCTCGCCCTCTATCTGCTGCAGCGCCGTGTGCGGGAGGCGCGCAGCGACCTTGACCGCGCGCTCAAGATCTCGCAGGTGAAGACGGAGAGCTCGTGGAAGATCATCCTCGACTTTCTGCGGCGTACCGACCTGCCGCTTCTGGAAACCCTCACCCGCAAGATGATCAACCACCTGGCGTGGGCCGGCGTGGACCAGGCAAACCGCCTGCTGCAGGAGTACGTCTCGAAGTCCAGTCCGTCCCACGTGGTCGATCTGGATGAGAACCGGCCTCTGCCGAAGGACGAGCCCGACGACGTTACCGACCTGGCCGACCGCGTGTTCGATATCGCCGCACAGAACTGCAGCGACGACGAGATGATAGCCGTGATTCGGGCCTGGATCGAGGAGGACAAGGCGGCGGCGCTCATCGACACGCTCGAAACGTCCTACAGCGGACTGTCGGACATAGCGGTCGCCCTTGACAGGTTCAAGTCGTCGGAGCTCGACGAGGACGAGCTGCCGCGCGCCATCCTGACGAGCCTGCGCGTGTCTCTGCTGAGGCGCTTCTTCGGCGGCAATTTGAACGCTCTCCGGGTCCTGAAGAACGTGGTGCGCGTCGAGGATTTCGAACACCTCATCAAACGAGTCATCTACTCGTCAAAGAGTCACGGCAGCCTAGGAGGCAAGAGCACCGGACTGTTCACGGCCGAAACTTTATTGAAGCGGGCTCCGGTTCACCGGGACGTGTTCGATCGCATCCGGATTCCGCATACCTGGTATGTCAGCTCCGACGGCGTGCTGGAGTTCATCCGGCACAACAACCTCGATGACGTCTACGACAGCAAGTACCGCGAGATTGAGCACGTCCGCCGGGACTACCCTCACGTCGTTCAGGTCTTCAAGAACTCACAGTTTCCGGCGGAGATCTCCAACGGGCTCGCGATGGCGCTTGACGACCTCGGCCCGGTACCGCTGATCGTCAGGAGCTCCTCTCTTCTGGAAGACCAGACGGGCGCCGCGTTCTCCGGCAAGTACAAAAGTCTCTTCCTAGCCAACCAGGGAACGAAGGCACAGAACCTGGCGGCGCTCGAGGACGCGGTGGCCGAGGTGTATGCGTCGATCTTCTCACCGGATCCGATCGAGTACCGGGCCGAGCGCAGCCTTCTGGACGTGCACGAGGAGATGGCGGTCATGATCCAGGAGGTGGTCGGGGTGCGAGTCGGGCGCTACTTCCTTCCGCCGTTCGCGGGCGTCGCGTTCGCGCGAAACGAGTTCCGATGGTCACCGCGAATCAGCCGCGAGGACGGACTCGTGCGGCTGGTGCCGGGCCTCGGAACCCGAGCCGTCGACCGCCTGAGCGACGACTACCCCGTGCTCGTATCTCCGGGCAAGCCCGGACTGCGCGTGAATGTCACGTACGACGAGATTATGCGGTATTCTCCGCAGAAGATCGACGTCATCGACCTCGAGAGAAACACTTTTTGCACGGTCGCTGTGCGGCACCTTCTTCTCGAAGCGGGCGACGACTACCCGCTGGTGCGCAAGATCATCTCAATCCTCGCCGGAGATACGCTGCGTTCCCCCTCCGCGCTCGAGCCGGACTGGGAGACGGACGAGATCGCTGTAACGTTCGAAGGCCTGATCGACGACGGCCGCCTTCCGGGCGAGATCAAGGTCATGCTCGACTACCTGAGCCACGAACTAGGATACCCGGTCGACCTCGAATTCGCCTCGGACGGCGAGAACCTCTTCCTCCTGCAGTGCCGTGCGCAGAGTGCGGCGGCCCAGTATGAGCCTTCTCCGATACCGCGAAACCTGCCACGCGAGCGGGTGCTCTTCAGCGCCAACCGCTTTGTCTGCAACGGGAAGGTCCCGGACATCACCCATATCGTCTACGTTGACCCCGACGCCTACGCGGCCCTCGAAACGGTTGAGGAGCTCAAGAGCGTCGCTCGCGCCGTCGGCCGACTGAACAGGATTCTGCCGCGCCGACAGTTTGTCCTGATGGGGCCCGGCCGGTGGGGAAGTCGCGGCGACATCAAGCTCGGCGTCGTCGTCACATACGGCGAAATCAACAACACCGCGGCGCTGCTCGAGGTGGCCTGGAAGCGCGGCAACTACGTTCCGGAGCTCTCGTTCGGTACGCACTTCTTCCAGGACCTCGTCGAGGCGGACATCCGCTACCTCCCGCTGTACCCCGACGACCCCGGAATCCGATTCAACATCGCTTTCCTGCAGAGATCACCGTCGATTCTCGGGGAGGTGCTGCCGGAGTTCGGGCACCTCGATAACGTGCTGCGGGTCATCGATGTGCCGCGTGTGACCGAAGGTCGGATTCTGAAGATCCTCCTGAATGCGGAGCTCGACGAAGCGGTCGGCATGCTCTCCGAGCCATCGGCCGCAGATGATCGTAGCCTGGATACGGCGTTCCGCGTAGAGGAACGGTCCGAAGATCACTGGCGATGGAGACTGTCAATGGCCGAGACCATTGCCGAGTCGGTCGACCCGGACCGCTTCGGGGTGAAGGCGATGTACGTAATCGGCAGCGCCAAGAATGCGACATCCGGTCCCGCCAGCGACCTCGACCTGATCGTTCATTTCCGCGGCACCGACGAGCAGCGTGAGAGGCTGTCGCTCTGGCTCGACGGCTGGAGCCGCTCGCTCGGCGAAGTCAACTACCTCCGCACGGGCTATCGCGTGGAGGGCCTGCTCGACGTGCACTTCGTATCCGACGAGCAGATCGAGACAGGCACCGGCTTCGCCGCGAAGATAGGGGCGGTGACGGACCCCGCCCGACCGCTCACGATAGGCCGGCCCCTGGAGCCCTGACCTACATCAGGGCTCGCTCCGCCTGCTCGAGATCGTCAGGACGAAATCGGATGAGGCACAATTCCGGCCCGTCGTGCGCGGCACTGAACAGCCAGGTCGGGCCGATGCGATCGCGCCACGAGCCGGTCAGGCGAGCCGACTCGTGGATGTGGCCGTGAAGCGCAAGCAGCGGCCGGCGCGACTCGATAAACCTCCGCACCGCGATGCTGCCCACGTTGAGGTCGAGCGGGACGTGGTCCACCATCCGACCGTCGTTGCCGACGCGGTCGAGGTTGGTCTCGTGCGGAGGCGTATGGCACAGCAGGATGGTGGTTGAGAGGTCCGGTTCCGGTGCAAGCTGTTCGAGGTCTTTTGCAATCGTCGAGTAGCGAAAGTCGCGGGGCTCCACCGGCACGGACCGGTATCCCTCCTCCGGAGAGACGGCTCCCGGCGGCACATACTGCGATACGTCGTACTTCTCCCAGTCCTTATTGAGAAACGGCGTCGGGGGAACGTACGCGTAACCGATGACGGAGTAGTCCTCGAGATGGCTCCTCGTATTGTGCGCATATGTCCACAGCCCGGTCCGTTCCAGCTCCCGCACCTTCTCCTCCTCGCTACGCGGGTCGTCGTTTCCCAGGATCACGAAGATCTCCGGGTAGGCCGGGCCGAGCTCGGTCTTCAAGCGGCGCAGTCCTGCCGCGATGACCTCCTCGATGAAGTCGTCATAGTCTCCGGCGAGGCCGAAGTGAGGGAGCAGGTCGCCGCCGATGAATACGCCCGAAGGCCGCTCCTCGCGTATCGCCTCGAAGAGCTTGTCATAGCGGTCCACACGCCCGTGCAGATCCGAGACGAAGAGGCACGATTGCATCTGGATACGCCTAGTCTGCGCGCGGGGGCAGATACTCCTTCGGAAATTTCGCCACGACCGTGTAGATCGGGTCGACGATGTTGGCCACGGTGCTCTCGCCGAGCTGACCCACCAGCAGATACGCGTCCCATCTGCCGAATCCGTACTCCGTTTCGAGCCACTCGATGAGCTCCACGTGCGCCAGCCGAAACGCATCGATCAGCGGCCGCGCGCTGCCGGCGACCATGATGTAGTCCTCGTCCTCGATCCGAGGCCAGTCGATGGTCTCGCCCTTCACAACGTCCACCTTGAGAATCACATCCATCGACGTCTCGAGCCCCGTGCCGTTGACCTCGCCTTCTCCCTGGCGAGCGTGGCCGTCGCCGAAGTAGAAGTAGGCCCCGTCGTGGAAGATCGGCAGATACACCGTCGCACCCTCGCGGATCTCCGGTGCGTCCATGTTGCCGCCGAAGTCACCCGGCCACAGGCCGCCGAACGCCTCCTCACCTCTCGGTGCGACCGACAGTCGCCCGAGCATCGGCTTCAACTCGATCGTGATCTCCGACATCTCCGAGTCCGGCAGCTTCGTCGTTCCCGTCATCCTTTTCGTGTCGATCTCCCATTCGTAACGTCGGGCCGGCACGGGATCGTTGAGCAGCCGCAGGCGATTGTCCGTAGCAAGACCGCCGAAGTGCGGGTAGATCTGCGAGCCCGCCAGGTAGTGGTTCGGCTTGACCCGGATGACTTCGACCTTGAGCATGTCGTCCGTGGTGGCGCCTTCGACGTAGAACGGCCCGACCTCGCCGGGGAAGGCGCCGCCACCGCGCTCGTAGTAAGCGCCCTTGTTCGTTTCCGAGACGATGACCGTACCCGGCCGGATGGTCGCGACGGGCTCACGGACGGCGAACGTCGAGTAGCCGACAGTCGGAGTGAAGCGCAGGGTGTCCTGGGCGTTCGAAGGAGAGGGAGCGGCCGTCCCCATCAGAAGAACGACAAGGGCGCGAAGAGTGCTACGCATGATTCATCACCTTTCTATAGGTCCACTTCCATCATCCAGAGGTCGCTGCTTCCGGTATTCAGGTTGTACAGCAGCGTGGTGCCGTCAGGTGACCACTGCGCACCGGACTCGTCTCCCGGCGTCTTTGTTATCTGCGCTGCGAGGCCGCCATCGGCAGGCATTACGTAGAGATCCTGATTGACGGAGGCGTTGGAGGTGAAAACGATTTTCGAACCATCGGGCGACCACGTGGCGGCGAATTCCCAGTACTCGTTTTCGCGGAGCGCGATCACGCTGCTGTCGTCCGAATTGAGTATGTACAGATTGAACCCGCCCGACGACTGGCTGGGGTGACTGGCGAAGAGGATCCTCTTTCCGTCCGGTGAACAGTCGGAGGCAACGTTGTACTCACGGTCGGTCAGCTGCGTCACTTCTCCGCCGTCTGCACTCACGCGAAAGATCTGGGCCTGCCCGTCCGCCGTGTTTGGCGACGAGAATATCAGGCTTTCCGCTCCGCACCATACCGGCTGAAACACGTTGCCCAATGTGGTCAGGCGTACCGGTTCGCCTCCTTCCGCCGAGATCTTCCAGAGGTCTCCGCTGCTGCCGCCCCGGTTGGATACAAACGCGATCGTCGATCCATCCGGCGACCACGCGGCACTGAAGTCGTCGTCGGATGCCGTGGTGAGTCGCTGCGGCTCACCTCCGGCCGCGTCCATGATCCAGAGATCGGACGTGCCTGCGCGGTCGGAGTTGAAGACGATCCGGGATCCGTCGGGCGAGTAGTCGGCGCCGGCCTCGAACTTGTCGCCCGAGGTCAGCTGCGTCGGCTGTCCTCCATCCGCAGGCACCGTGAACAGGTGGGGCTTGCTCGCATTGTACGAGAACAGGAGATGTTTACCGTCCGGATGGAATTCCGGGTTGGCTTCCACTGCGGCATCGTCCGTCAGTTGAATCGCATCTCCTCCCTCGGACGGCGCGACCCAGACGTCGGTGTTGCCGCCGCGGTCCGAGACGTATGCGATCCAGGCGCCGTCGGGAGACCAGGCCGGCGACCCCTCGCTATCCGGGCCGGAGACCACCACGTGAGGCTCGCCCCCGCCGGCAGCGACGGCGTAGATGTCTCCCTTTCCATCCCAGTCCACCAGAAAGGCGATCAACGTGCCGTCCGGAGACCACTTCGGACTGAACTCGCCACCTTCGTGCGTCGTGATCAGGGTCGGCTCGCCGCCGTCCGCGCCGACCGTA
>JBFGEP010000076.1:0-8089 GCA_041580055.1 Rhodothermales bacterium
AGGAGGCCGTACGCGGCTCCCGTCGGATACGCGAAAGAACGTACGAAGGTCGGCATCTCGGACATCGACTCGATTTCCCGGACGGCTCGAATTCGATTGTCCTCCGGCGTTCGACCGCTCAGCGAGTAGCCCGTGTACTGGGCGAGTCCTTCGTGCAGAATCAGCTGGCGTTCCCCCTCTGCGGCATCCGGGAAGATCTGCAGGCGCCGGGAGCGAAAAGCAAGCGCATTGTGGAGATGCCGCTGCTTTTCACGACCTCGTTCCGAGAGCGCCGCCGCGAGGGCTCGCCATTCCAGCTGCAGCCAGACTCGACCGTCCCGCGATCCCAGATGCAGGTTTGGCGGGTCGGACGACGGAAAGCCCAGCTCGTCCTGGACACGGTGCCACATCTCGTGGGCGAGAAGTGAGCGCCTGTCGAACGGATCTTCGGGAAGGGGCCAGAGCAGCATGGTCCATTCGATCCCGGCCCACGTTGTCGCCGTGTTGGCAAGCCCCACGCTGTCGGGCAGCACGCCCGAGTACACGTCGCCGGACGGGTGAAGGTCACCGGCCCCGGTGTTGGCGAATGCACGGCGGCTCGTTCGATCTACGAGCAGGATGGGGCCGTAGAGCTCGACGCCCCAGTGCCGGCCGCCGTCCTGCGCAGACAGCGCAGCCGCCTCGCCGAAAACTTCCCGGGCACGATCCACCGTGAGGGAATTGGGTTGCGCGTCGCACGCCACAGCCGCCACCAGGCCGCACAGCAGTCCAAGAGACATTTGCCGAATCATGCGTCGATCTTCATCTCCTCGAGGCCCATCAGGTACTCAACGTCACTGCGACGATAAAGACCAAGAGGAATGGTAAGTACGGGTTTTGTGAAGCTCCGGCCGTACACCAGTATCTGAGTGGGTACGCGCTTCATCCAATAGGTTACGGCCGACGTGCCGATGTCGCTCCATTCGATAGTCCTGGATCGGCCAATGCGGTACGAACATGTGAGACCCGCATCGGTCAACGTTAAGACGCGCGCGCTGACGAACACGATCCACGCCAGATAGATGACGGTGAGCAGCAGGATCGGCTGCCAGGCACCTGTCTGCGGACCGCGCGCCACCCAAACGCCCACCCATACAGCGATGACCCCCGCAACGACCGCACCCAGCGGCAAGTAGGCGGGCAGGCCGGGACGGATGGTTCTGTTCATAATCTGACGGGCGGCTCGTTTCTCTACACGGGACGCCACGACCCTGCGCTCATCAGCCACCTGCAACACGGCGGGTCGCCTCGATCATGCCGTCCGAGCGCAGGCCGGCCGTCTTTCCGATGGCGATCGCTTTCTCGAGATCGACGCCTCGATGTCGAACCAGGTAGGCCGCCCACATTCCGCCGACGCGGTTCGAGGACGCGCAGTGCAGCAGAATCGGTTCTTCGGACGAATTCACCACCTCGGCAAAACGATCCACGTCTTCGGTCGAGAACGTGGCGGGCGCGACGGGAATGGTTATGTACCGCAGCCCCAGTGAATCGGCGGCGGCCTCCTCGTCGAAATCAAGCCTGAGCAATTCCTCGGGGTGACGGATGTTGACGACGGTCGTCACCCCGACCTCCGTGGCCAGGCGCTTCAGAGACGCCTCGTCGGGCTGGCCGCCGAAGTAGAACCGTCCCTCCCGGAAGAGATTGTTCACTCCGTCCCAGCCCTGAACGCGGGTCGCATTCTGAGCAGAAACTGTGCTCGCCGGCGGGGACTGACAGGCACCCAGGGTGAAAACCAACGGAAGCATCAGTAGATGGCGACGGACGTCGAGCTGAGGGGTCAGATTCATCATTCCGGTGAAGTGGCGTTCGTTGACTGTGGCCTCTCATTTGTGCGGCCTCTGGCGAACCCGCGCGAGCACAGACAGTACTTCAGCCGTACGTATGGGATCCTCACGCGAGAACTGATTCTTCTGCATGTACCTCATCGATCGAATCCCGCTGGCGGTGTTTGTGGTAGCGGCCGTGCTGTTCGGACTGGCCCCCTTCTATCCCGTCCCGCACCTGTGGGAGAAGCTCGTTATGCTGTTCGAGGGTGAGTTGACCCGTGGTGTCGACATTTTCGACCTTTTCGTTCACGGCGGACCCATCCTGCTCGTGATCTGGAAGTGGAAGCGGGACTATCGTCCGGCAGCGGCCGACGTGCCGGATGACAGGATCGACGAGTAGTAGAGTCGCGTGGCGGTCAGCTCTCCTGCGCGATCGTCTTCCAGTTCCACCACTTCAGCAGCTCGGGGTCGTGGACGTCGTTCTCGGAATAATAGACAGCGCACCGGAACACGTACAGAACACACCGATCTATGTGCTGTCCGCGCTGTCGGCAGAGTCTTTCGTACATCGTCTCGGGATCTTGTCCGACGAGATCGCCCACGGCACCGTAGCCGAGATCGGTCAGATCCTGCGCAATGCTGGGGCCAACACCCGGAATCGACTGAAGGTTATCGCCCGACGTGTGTCGGGTCGCGGGAGAGATTGTACTCATCGTGTGCTGTTCGTCGGATGAATTGGTCCTCTTGCGATGGGGCCAGGCCACGCTACTCCCGGATCTCCTTCAGAAGCTGCCAGTCCCAGAACCAGTAGGCGAGACCCTTCCATTTGCCCCAGGATTCGAACGCTTCCTCGACTTCTTTCTTCCCGACCGGCTCGCCGCCGTGCCACTCGTGCGACACGAGCCTGAACGCCCACGAGTCGATGGGGATAAAGTCGCTGCGCCCGAGCAACATCAGAAGTGTAGCTGCCGCGTAGGGGCCCACACCCTTCAGACTCAGGAGCTCTTTTCGAAGCTCATCGGTGGGGAGGGTTGATTGTCCGAGGGCCTCGAGGTTGAGCGCTCCGGAGGCGATGCTGGAGGCAAGCTCGGAGACGTAGGGTGCGCGGTAGCCGAGGCCGACGTCCTTTCGCAGTTTGTTGACCCCTGCTGCAGCAAGCCGGTCCGGGCCGGGGAACGCCTTCCAGCTCTCGTCACCCTCGGTTGAGACCCCGTACCTCTCGACCAGCCTGCTCACCATTCGAATCGTGCCGGTCCACGCGGTGTTGGTGGTGAGAATGGTCTTGACGACGTCCTCGAACATAGAGGGGGAGCGGAGAAGGCGCCCGAATCCGGCTTTCTTTACATGGCGCAGCTTGGACTCGGATGCCGCGACGGCGTAGAAAGGCGAGAGGTCGCGGTCGAGGCCCATCATCCAGCGGAGCCTCTCGTTTACGAAGGACTGCTGGCGCTTGCCCAGGCGGCTCTTCGTCGAGACGATGAGGGCGGACGGGCCCTGCCGGACGTTTACGCCTGCGGCGAGCTTGCGTCCCGGAATCTCGATGGCCGTGCTGACGCCGTCGTCGGTCCGGCGGAAGGGCTCGAGCTGCGACCAGCCGTGCGACTGGATCACGGCTTCGAGCAAGAAGGAGGGCGGTATGGGCAGCGTCCACTTCATTCAGACGGGAGAGGGGAGTATCGTGAATGGTCGACTCTATCACCAGTCGCTTCGGCAATTGCGGCGGGAACCTGACTGGTATTATCGTATATATACGATATAGGATTTCTTCTCCAACCTGACACGCGAGGTCGTCATGCGTACTCAATCCTGCTGCTGCTGTGGTGGCTGCGACTGCGGAGGCGGATGCTGCTGACCGGCACCACCCTTTAGAGGAACCGCGGCCGGGCAGGCGAACTGTCCGGCCGCTTCATTGTTTGAGCGACCGCAAAACTTCCAGCCAACGTCAAGCCAGCCTCCGTCGCAGTGCCATCCCAACGCACCAGACACCTTGCCTTCACCCTCGCCGTCGGACTCCTGATACCTCCCGGTGCCCGGGCCCAGGTCAACATCGAGCAACATCGGCCCGGCGCGCCAGGGACCGCCCTGACCGTAGACGCATCCGTCTCGCTCCGCTCCGGCAACTCCGACCTCTTCGACGTAAGCGGCGGTGCCCGGCTCGTCCACCAACACGACAAGCGCACCTGGCTTGCACTCGCCCGCGTCCGCTACGGAGAAAACAACGGCCGTGAGTACGCCAACTCCTCCTTCGGGCACCTGCGTTTCACGCGCTGGCTGTCGCCGACCCTGGCCGCAGAAACGTTCACACAACTCGAACGTGACGACTTTACGCTCCTGCAGCTCCGCTTCCTCGCCGGCGCCGGCGGCCGCGTGAGGATCGCACAGGACGAGCACCTGAGCTTCTTCTATGGCTCCGCGCTCATGCTCGAACTGGAAAACCTCGACGAGTCGAGGGTCGTCGACCATCCGGCCGCAACCGAGTCGGTCCGATGGAGCAACTACGTCAGCTTCCGATGGGACATCACCCCTCGAAGCTCCCTCTCGAGCACGGCCTACGTCCAGCCCCGCGTGAACAACTTCGACGACGTCCGCGTCCTGCACGACGGCGCCCTGGAGGCAGGAATCACAGACACCGTCTCGATCCGTATGGTGATCCGCCAGCGCTTCGACAACGGCCCTCCGGACAACCTGGAGAAGTACGATCTTGTTCTGGAAAACGGGATTCGCCTTAGGCTGTAGAATGAAGCACACCCTCCGGGCCGCCGGCTCACTCCTGTCCGCTTTCCTGATACTCTCCGTTCCTGCTCCACATCCGGAAGTGGGCGACCCGCCGGTCCACGGGCAGAGCTTCGTGTGGAATCAGGATTCCCTCTGGCTCGCCCTCGAGGCAACCTATGCCGCCGCTCGAACGGAAGACTGCGGGCCGGAGATGGCAACACTGTCGGCCGGCGTCTCCGACGTCCGCAGGCGCGCCGAGGACCTCCTCACGGGGCGCCTGAACCACGACGATCCCGAATTCGACGACATCGAGGCCTCGTTCTTCGAGCTGGCCCCGCGTGTAGCCGCATGCCCGAACCACACGCCGGAATTCCTTGCGGCCTACCGATCGATTCGTGAGGCCACGAAGTCCCAGTCCCGGCACTGGGATCTGGAACTGCCGGCCGTCCGGCAGCGCCTCTACCGCATGCTCTACGGGGGGCGCGCGGCGGTCGAGGAGGTGATGCTGCAGCACCCCGACGAGTGGCCGGCCCTCACGATGGGAACGGACGAGCCGTCCGCGACACCGTCCGTGGAGATCGCCGGCCTTCGGGTCCATTCAGGCGACGTGCTGGTGTCCCGCGGCGGCTACCCGACCTCCGCTCTCATCTCCCGTGGCAGCGACTACCCGGGCAATTTCTCGCACATCGCTCTCGTCCACGTCGACGCCGAGACGGGCCAGGCGTCGATCATCGAGTCGCACATTGAAATCGGCGTCGCCATCGCAACGCCCGAGCAATACCTGGCGGACAAGAAGCTCCGCATCATGGTGCTGCGCCCCCGCGCCGACCTGGAGGCTCTCGTCCGCGATCCCATGCTCCCCCACCGGGCGGCTACTCGCGCTCTCGACAGAGCGCGTACCGAGCGCATCGCCTATGACTTCGCCATGGACTACAAGAACCCCGATCGACTGTTCTGCTCCGAGGTGGCGTCCGCGGTGTACCGCGACGAGGGGCTGGATCTATGGATGGGTATCTCCACTATCTCAGCAGAGGGACTCCGGCGGTGGCTCGCATCGTTCGGCGTGCGGCACTTCGAGACGCAGGAGCCGTCCGATCTGGAATACGATCCGCAGCTGGCGGTCGTGGCGGAGTGGCGCGACCCCGAAACGCTCTTCCAGGACCACATCGACAACGCGGTCATCGACGCAATGCTGGAGGGAGCGGAGCGAGGAGACGAACTCGAGTACGACTGGTACCGCCTCGCCCCGGCGAGGCTGGCCAAGGCCTACAGCTGGATCCGCAACCGGTCCGGTGGGCTCGGCCCGGGTCCCGAGGGCATGTCGGCGGGCGCCGCCCTTCGCAACCAGTGGTTCACCGAACGGCACGGATCCATCGCGGCAAGAGTTCGGGACGCCGCCCACCGTTTTCGGGAAGAGTCCGGCTACACTCCTCCCTACTGGCAGCTTCTCGAGCTCGCGAGGAAGGAGCTAGCGTCGCTTGACTGAGACACCAGAGCCTGCGCAGAGTGTGCGCACCGGCCCCAACTCCTGCGCAGACACTTCGCGGCGGTCGGCATGCTGATCGGAGGCCACACCACGGATTTGCCCCAAAATGCCCCCAAAAGGGCGAATTTCCGCCACGGTGCCGTTTTTTGGCAGGGAAGTTGAGACGACCGCCGTTGTCGTCGATAACTAGGACATCAGCAACTTTCCCTTCTTCTGACATGCGATTCAACATCATTGCGGCACTGCTTGCCGTTTCAACCCTTCTGATCGGCTGCGACTCGGTTGACGAGACCGGCGGCCAGACCAGCGTCAAGTTCCAGGTTGTCGGGGGGTCGTCCGCCGCCAAGACAGCCGCCGGCATGCTAGAGATCTCGGGCACCAACGGCACGCTCCGTCTCACCGGCGTGCACCTCATCGTCGCCGAGTTTGAGCTGGAACGGCTAAATCACGACGACTGCGATCTGTTGAGCGAGCTCGAAGACGACGGCTGCGAAGAGTTCCAGGCCCCGCCGTTCTTCGTGGAGCTGCCACTCGACAACACCGAGGTGACGGTCGCCGTCGCCTCGATCACTCCGGATACCTACAAGGAGCTCGAGTTCGAGATCGAGCGCCTCGACGATGACGACGTGCCGGCCGCCGTGGCTGCCGCACTGCTCGAAGAGATCCGCAAAGTCTTCCCGAACTGGCCGGCCCGCGCCAGCATGGCGTTCGTGGGCGAGTTCGAAGCGAGCGTAGAGAGCGGTGGTGCGATCCGGCCCTTCACCGTCTACGCGGACGCCGAGATCGAGATCGAGATGCCACTGGTCCCGCCGATCACCATCGACTCCGCCGCCGACGACCACGATTTCACCGTAGTAGTCGACCCATCGGAGTGGCTGAAGAGCGTCGACGGAAGTGTGCTCGACCTGTCCGCGCGTGACTACGGCACGACGGGCGAACTCATGGTTTTCGAAGTCGAGATCGAAAACGGATTCAAAGAGATCGAGTTCGACAACTAGAAGCGCAAGCCAATCGGTGAGACGGCCCGGTTCCAGATGTGGACCGGGCCGTTTTCTTTTCCGGCCCTACTGTTGAAGCTCAACGGCGCCGTAGTCGGCCGCGACGGCTTCGACCTCTCGCCACGAATCCCAGATCTGCGCCTCGAGGCGTTCTAGCTCCAGGCTCGTTTCTCCTCCTCTCGACCGGATCTCGTCGAACACGTCGTGCATCTCGCCGCGCAGGTCCGGGAACTGCTCCAAGAAAGGGATCGACTCGCGCCACGCGTCACGATGCCACTGAAACGCCGCCGCAAAGTCGGCGGGACATGCGGAGAAGTCAGTCGCATCTATACCCTCGACGTACTCCCGTACGGCGTCCGCGACCGGCTTTGTCTCCGAGGCCCGATTTCGGACGAGCCCCAGCTCGCTGTCGATCGACAGCAGGTCGTGAATCGCCGTCACGTAGTCGACCGCTGCCTCAGGCACCTCGACGCCGCCGCGCGGCACGACCGCCTGCTGCTCCCGGCAGCCTGTCGCCATGGCAAACACCGCGGCAACGACCAACAGGATGCCTCGAGCGCTCACAACGATTCTCTTTCGAGCCATTTCGAAACCTCCGGCGGGCGATACCGCACCAGTCTCGCAAGAAGGGCGTCCACGGAAGACTCCGCGATCACCATACGACCGTGCTCGCGCCGAACGAATCCGCGCGTGACGGCGTGATCGACAAAGGACAGCAGGCCGTCGTAGTAACCGTCGACGTTGTACAGCGCGACCGGTTTGTGGTGAAAGCCAAGCTGGCCCCACGTCAATACCTCGAAGAACTCCTCGAGCGTCCCCAGGCCGCCTGGCATCGCCACGAACGCGTCCGCCAGCTCGGCCATGAGGGCCTTGCGTTCGTGCATCGAGCCCACAACACGCAGGTCCTGAATGTCACCGTGCGCCAGCTCCTTGGCCGCCAGCGCCTCCGGGATCACGCCCGTGACACGGCCGCCATCCGCGAGGACCGCATCGGCTACCACGCCCATCAGCCCGACATTGCCGCCGCCATACACCAACTCGATTCCCCGTCGAGCCATTTCGGTCCCGAGGTCACGAGCCGCGTCCGCGAACACCGCGTCGAAGCC
>JBFGEP010000077.1:0-8067 GCA_041580055.1 Rhodothermales bacterium
ACGCTCTTCCGATCTGAGCGTGATGTTCTGACAGAGACTGTCAAGGGGTGCAGCAGACTCCGGGTCGGGCCCGCGCCTGCGCGCGGGCCTTTCCTATGCCGGATCGTCGCCGCTGCAAGACTCCCATTCAAATAGAATCTGAATAGAGGCTGGAAGAATGAACAGGAATCCTTGGACCACTACTCTTGCTGTCCTGGCACTGGCCATCGGCACGACAGCATCCTCCTTTGCGCAGGACGGTGAGGACGCGCTACGGTTCTCCGCGCGTCAGCCCGCCGTCGGTGTTCGGGCGCTCGGTCTCGGAGGTGCGGGCACCGCCGGCCTCGCCGACTTGTCCGCGCTGTACACCAACCCCGCCGGCCTGGCTTACCTGAACCGGTCCCTGTTCTCGGGCGGGCTGACGTCTTTTACGACGGAGGACGAGGCGGTCTACCGGCTTGGCGGCTTCAGCGACGGCTTCAAGAACGATGTGAGCGACACAGGCCTGGATCACATCGGCTACGCATACCGCGCACGGACGCGACGCGGCTCCCTTGTCGTCGCAGCGAATGTGCAGCGCGTCCAGACCTTCAGCAGGGAGCTGTTCTTCAACGGAACGAACAACGCGAACTCCGCTACCTAGTTTTTCCTGCCACTGCCGGGCGAGTATGAGGTCGATGTCGACGCCGGCACCGACGGCGTGCTCGGCACGGCCGACGACGTGTTCACGCCATCGTTTACGCGCGCTCTCTCGTTCATCGGGTTCGAGACTTTCGCGATTGACCTCGATATAGACGCTTACGAGTCCGGCGCTCAGCAGCCGTTCTTCCCGGCCGTTCTGACGGGATCCGTGGAACAGCAGGGACTCGTCACCGAAGAAGGCAACATGCACGAGTTCAGCTTCGGCGCTGCGTTCGAAGCGGCACGGAATGTCATGGTGGGCCTCTCCCTCAACGTGCCCTACGGCAAGTGGGAGTTCAGCCGCCGCCTCGACGAGGACGACTTCCAGAACGACAACGACGGACTCGGCGGAACGGTGGACTTCAGCTCGCTGACGTGGACGGAGACCGTGGACTCGGAGCTTGTCGGCGTGAGTCTGCGAGCCGGCGTGTCCCTTGAAGCGGCGCGGGACCTCCGGGTGGGCTTCACCATCGAGACGCCCACCTACTACTCGATCAGTGAGGACTTCGGTACGATCCTCGAGACGCGGTTCGACGACGGTTTCGAGAGCAGCTACGGCCAGGACTTCGACGAGGACGTCGGCTTCGGCACGTTCGACTACAACGTCATCACGCCATGGCGGCTCGGCGCGGGCCTTTCCTACCGGTTCGGCGACTTGTTGCTGCTGGCTGACGCCGAGTTCATCGACTGGTCGCAGCTGGAGCTCGACTCCGAGGACTACGCGTTCTTCGAAGAGAACCAGGACATCTCGCAGAACCTGGAGCAGGTGGTCAACACGCGCCTGGGCGCCGAGTATCGCATCAGCAACTTTGTGGTACGAGGAGGATTCGGATTCCAGCCGGATCCGCGGGACATCCGGGCAGACCTGCAGTCGGACGCCAACTCGGTGGATCGCGACAAAACGTTCTGGTCGGCGGGCGTCAGCTACGTCAAGCAGGGCCAGTTCGCGATCGACTTCGGCTTCTCCCAGGAGCGGTTCGACGACCGCTTCGTCCCCTACAACATCGGGAACGCTCCGGTCGTGGAGGAGCAGATTATCCGGAACCGCGCCTCCATCGGCGTGCGGGTGTTCATCTAGTAGGGGGACACTCTCAGCCTCCCATCTGCGCGCGTCGCTCTCGCATGAGCCGCCGGTAGTTCCTGGCGTTGCGCGCGTGTTCGGCGAGGGTGCGTGAGAAGATGTGCCCGCCGTCCCCGGTGGCGACGAAGTAGAAGAACCTGTGGCTCTCGGGGCGAAGCACCGCCTCGACGGCGGACGGAGACGGATTCGTGATAGGCCCGGGAGGCAGCCCCGCAAACTGGTAGGTGTTGTAGGGATGCCGGATGTCGTAGTCCCGGAAAAACAGCCGGCGTTTGGCTCCCTCGATCTCCAGGATCGCGTACTGGATGGTCGGATCGGCCTGAAGGCGCCACCGGTTTCTGAGGCGATTGAGATACACGCCTGCGATTCGGGGCCGCTCTTCCAGGATGGCGCTCTCCCACTCCACGATCGACGCGAGCGTGACAACGTCCTGCTTCGCGAGCTGAGTCTGGAGCGTCGCTTCCGCGGCGAGACGCTCGTACCGTCGGTCGAACTCCTTCTTTATCGTTCGGATGACGGCCGGAGCCTCGGTCTGCCAGTAAAAGAAGTAGGTTTCGGGCAGCAGGAATCCGAAGAGGTGGGTGGTGTCCGTGTCCAGCGACGCCGCCAGCGAGGTGTCCGACAGGGCGGCCAGGAATGTCTGGGCGTCAAATTCCATGCTGCGGGAGACCACCGCAGCGACGACCTCCGGCCTCGAGCCGGGCGGGATGGTGACCCGGATCGGAGACTGCAGGCCCTTGCGCAGCTTTTCGAGTATCTCGTAGTTCGAGGCCTCGGACGGGATCTCGTAGTAGCCCGCCTTGATCTGCCCGCCCCAGCCGGTCGCTCGAGCCATCAGGCTGAACGTCGTCGGCGACTTCAGAATCCCTCTGGCATCCAGCGAGTCCATGACCTGTTCGAACGAGCTCGCACGGGCGATCCTCAGACCCTGCGTGCCTTCGAAGGAGGCCGTGTTGGGAGCGAACGCTACCACGTACATCGCGACCACCGCGGCGGCAGCCACCGCGAGGGTCGCTATCGCGAACAACAGAGATCTTGGCGGTCGCGGCATCGGTCGGGGGCGGTCTTTTCGTATGGGTCGGGCTCGCTCGGACTCCGGCATCGTGGTGCGAGGCTCGAGGTCCATCGAATAACAAGTACGAAGGTGGGGCCGTCGCGTTCTCCGGGCCCTGGTCGCGTATGGGAATTCCCCGCCGTTTCGCTAACCGGAAGTCAGGCGCGCCTGGTTGAAAGCTGCGTTCGCATCCGCCGTGAGCGTGAGCGGGCTCGTCTTCCCCGCGATGAGCTTGTGGTAACCCGCAACCGCTATCATCGCTGCGTTGTCCATGCAGTAGACGGGCCGGGGAACGAACAGCTCGAGGCCGCTGCGGTCGCAGTATGCCGCGGCGGCTTCCCGGAGCGCACTGTTGGCCGACACACCTCCGGTGATCGCCACCCTCTCGACTCCTGTGGCCTCGACCGCCTTCGTGAGCCGACTCATGAGCATGTCGACGACCGCTGCCTGAAACGAGGCGCACACGTCGGCCATGTGCTCCTGCAGCAGCACTCGCCGTCCGTGGTCCCCGTGGCCATTCAGGTAGTACAGGGCAGACGTTTTGACACCGCTGAAAGAAAAATCATAGCCCTCGAGCGAGGCCCTTGGAAAATCGTGAAAGGTCGGATCTCCGCCGGCAGCCGACCGGTCGATCTCAGGTCCACCGGGGTAGGGCAGGCCCAGCATCTTGCCCACCTTGTCGAACGCCTCCCCGGCCGCGTCGTCCCGGGTCGTCCCCAGGAGCTCGTGTCGAAACTCGTCGTCGACGCGCACGAGCAGCGTGTGGCCTCCGGAAACGACGAGGCACAGGAACGGAAAGGCGGGACGCGGCTCCTCGATGAACACCGAGTAGATGTGCCCGTCGATGTGATTGACCCCGGCAAGCGGCAGGTTGCGGGCACCCGCGAGCGCCTTCGCATAGCTGAGCCCGACCAGCAGGGATCCCGCCAGTCCCGGCCCGTAGGTGACGGCGATCGCGTCGATAGCGGGAATGTCGACGCCCGCCCCCGAGAGCGCCTCCCGCACCACGTCCACGATACTTCTCTGGTGGTCCCTGGACGCCAGCTCCGGCACCACGCCGCCGTACTTCTCGTGCAGAATCTGCGAGGACACGACGCTCGACAGGAGCCGTCCGTCCTCGACTACCGCGGCGGCCGTGTCGTCACACGAGCTTTCTATGCCGAGAACGGTCACTGGGCCTCCCGGGCGGTCGAAACCGCAGAACCTTGGGTCACGATTATCGTTATTGACTTCAGTTGGAAGTGGCTATATACTCCCAAAAATCCGTCTGGAGAGAAAATCTACCGATGAGAGCCGCAGTCGCCTATTCGATTCTGGTTGCCGTGCTGGTGCTGACCGCCCCGGCTCAAGCCCAGCTACGGTCCGCTTCGACCAACGGTTCGTCGCCGGTGCAGCTTTATGACGCCGGTACGTCCGGGTTCCTGATGAACACGCTGTTCAACCCACAGCATTTCAAGATGGGCCACTCCTTCGAAATGTCGATGGGATCCGGTGGCGGCTACACGACCTCACTCGCGATGTACACCAACTCGCTGATGTGGCGCTTCGGAGACAAGTTCTCCGCTCGTGCTGACATCGCGATGGCGTACTCGCCCTACAGCAGCGGATTCAATGGCGGCGGCGGTCCCTCGGATTCGCCGCGGGTGTTCCTCCGCAACGCGGAGATCGACTACCAGCCGACATCGAACCTGAACCTCCACCTTTCGGTTCGGCAGAGTCCGTACGGCCTCTTCGCCTCGCCTTATGGCGCCTATGGCTCACAGTATGGTCACTACCCGCGCTACCGGTATCGCTAACCTCCCGTAAGCCGACTCGGAATTCTTGAGCGACAAAACCCGTCAAGCCTTCAGCGAGCGTCCGCGACGCTGCAACTCCCGGCAGCGTCGCTTTTTTGTTGCCGCGGGGTCCCGGGCGTCGAGCCTATGGTGAACAGGAAAGCGGTCTGGTCGAATCGGCTGCTGACACTCCTGCTCGTGGCTGCCGGCATCCTGGCAGCTCTGCTGCTCTACGCGTTCGGAGTTCGGGCACTCGCCCCGCGGGTGGATCCGGACCGCGAGATCGTGGGCGGCGAGCTCGTCGGCAGGATCATTCAGATCGAAGTACGAAACGGATGTGGCGTGCCGGACCTCGCCGCCATCACGACGGACTTCCTGCGCGAGCAGGGCTTCGACGTAGTGGAGACGGGCAACTACGTCCGCTCCGACGTTCGTCGCTCACGCGTCATCGACCGGACCGGCGACCGCGAGTCCGCCATTAAAGTCGCCCGGGTCCTCGGACTCCCGGAGGATCGGGTTGAGCAGGAAATCAACCCGGATCTTTATCTCGACGCATCCGTGGTCATCGGGATGGACTACCAGACGCTGAAGCCGCTGCAGCCCGATTGAACCGCAAACCCAAGAAGACAAAGCACTTTCCGCCAAGACCCTGTTGATGACTTCACCTGAACACCCGGCTCTGCCTGATCGAACCGGAACCGAGAAACGTTCCACGCCAGTTCCTGCCACCCGCATCGCTGCAGCGGCCGTGGATGCCGCCCTGGAAAAGAAGGCCGGAGACGTTGTCGCCATGGACGTCCGCGGCATCAGCGGCGTTGCGGACATTTTCGTCATCTGTACCGGCAATTCCGACATTCAGATCAAGGCGATCGCAGAGGGAGTCCGAGGCGACCTTCGGACGCGGTTCGGCGAGAGGCCCTGGCATGTAGAGGGCCTTGACCACCTGCAGTGGGTCCTGCTGGACTACGTGGACGTGGTCGTTCACGTGTTTGCGGAAGACAGGCGGACCTTCTATGATCTGGAGCGACTCTGGGGAGACGCTGAAATTGTGTCCGTTCCCGAGGATGGCTCATCAGAGAACGTTTCTTTTCTTCAGACCAAAGACCCCGCGTCGGAGCGGAACGAGGATCGATTATGACACCCCGATCACGACAGTGGTTTGCCCTGGTCCTGGTGGTAGCCGTCGGCGTAGCCGGCTGCGCTGGGCTCCGTAAGACGGAAAAGCCTCCGGACGACCGGTTCGGCCATCGCTTCGAAGGCAAGGCGTCCGACGGTCGGGAGACCATCGTCATCCAGACACCCGAGGAGGCCGTCGAGTACGTCTACTTTGCGGCACCGCATGATACCGTCCACGTGCGGCAATCGGGCGTTGCTGCCGAGGGGGCGGAGGTTGAGGTGCTGATCAAGGGGGCGTTCCCCGATGCCTGCACGGAGCTCCATTCGGTGTCTCAGGAGAGGTCAGGCCACATACTGAATGTCGACCTCCAGATGCGCCGTCGACGCGGCGTGCTATGTGCGAGCGTCGTTCGGCCGTACCGCTTCTATCTGGTCCTGGAAGGCCTGTACGAGCAGGGTCACTACACGCTCAAGATCAACGGTATCGCACACGCGTTTGTCGTGGCCAACCGTGCAGCGTAGGCGGCTGCAGGTCCGTCAGTTGTTACTCTGGGCCTGCGGAGCGAGCCGCTCGTAGAGAGCCCGAAGCTCGTCCGCCGACTGCCGGAAGGCGCTGTCACCGAAGAGATCCGCGACGCGGCCTCCGAGTTGCGACGCCGCCTCGAAGTCGCCGGCCTCCATGTACACCAACCGCACCAGCTGCACATAGCGCGCGGCGAGCTCAAGCGCTCTCTGGGTGCTTGCGTTCTCGAGGCGCCACAGGACCAACGGCTCAGCTCGGCGGGCAAGCTCGACGGCCCTCTCACGGTCGCCGACGCTCTGGTAAGCGTTGGCCATCATGACGAACGTGTTCGCGTCGCCCGGAATCGTATCGAACGGCATCCGGGCCATGAGCGTGTCGAGCAGCGCCTTTCCTTCATTCGCCTGGCCGGCTCTCGCCATTGACTCCGCGGTACGCGAGAAGATGCTGCGGTAGTTGTCCAGCATGTTCCGGATGTTCTCGTCGAAGTAGACATCGGGATCGTCCAGGCCCCGCAGCCGGAAGGACCGAAGTCGCTCGGGTGTGATGGTGGGCTCCACACGGCCGAGGAAGCCTTCGTTGTGCCGAATCGGTACCACGCGCTGGGCCTGTCCCTCGAGTTGGAAGAAATTCTCGAGATTCAGGAGGCCGTCCGGGCTTACCGTCACGGCGAAGTACACGGGCCGCTTCCAGTCGTTGCGGGCATTCGTCACCAGTATGTCAAGGGCCGCCTGGTCTGCAGCATGCAGGTAGTTGAGGTCCTCCGAGAGCGGCCGTCCCTCCAGCGTCCATCTCATGGGACTCTCGACAAGGCTCGTGTCATCAATTGAGAAGCCGAGCTCGCTGCTCTGGAAGATGGCGGCCTTGTTGACCGGCAGCGTCACCTCGGACGGGCGCCACGCGCGCGGGGCGATCTCGTTGATCTGTTCCTCCGACATCAGCATCGGGATCGGCGCCGACTCGCGTGACCACTGATTCTTGAGCTGCCGGATGTACCACGGTGTGTTCATGAGCGACAGGTTGGCGACCCGTACGTCGCGGCGGACGCCCTCAACCTCCTGGAGGTACCACAGCGGAAAGGTGTCGTTGTCGCCGTTCGTGAAGATGACGGCGTTCTCCGCCACGCTCATGAGCATGTTGTAAGCGTAGTCCGGCGCCACATACCGGCCGGAGCGATCGTGGTCGTCGAAGTTGACGACGAGCATCAAAAGCGGGACGGCCACGAACGTCACAGCCGCCGCCGAATAAAGAGAGGTCCGTGTCGCCGCTTCCCCGACGCCCCTCTTCCGGCACGCCTGCCGCGCAAACTCCATGATGGCGGCCGCGCCGATGCCGATCCAGAGCGCAAAGGCAAAGAAGCTGGCGACGTAGGCGTAGTCGCGTTCCCGCGGCTGCATCGGCGGCTGATTCAGGTAGACGATAATGCCGAGACCGGTCACGAGAAAGAGCACCATCACGGCGAAGGCGCGGCGCCGGTCGCGTGTGAAATGGTGGACTAGTCCCAGCAGCCCCAGAAGGAATGGCAGCGCGAAGTACGCGTTGCGAGAAGCTTCCTCGCTCGGGGTCTGGAAGAAAGTCACCTCATTGTCACCGTCGAGAAAAGAGATGCCCGTGATGAACGGATCGTCCTGTACGTCGCTCGCCCGGCCGATAAAATTGAACGCGAAGTACCTCAGGTACATGTGACCGAGCTGGTACTTCAGGAAGAAGTCCAGGTCCGAGTCGTAGCGCTGGTACTCTCGCCAGTGGCTCTGGTCCGGCGAGTGCCTCCGCGGCAGGTAGACCTCCTCCTCGCCGGTCCGGCTAAGCCGGTTGTCGAAGGTGTTGCCGCGGAAGATGGGCGTCGCACCGTACTGCTCGC
>JBFGEP010000078.1:0-8011 GCA_041580055.1 Rhodothermales bacterium
GGCGGTCGGCGGTGTCCCGCAACACGTCGATGCGGGGCATCAGGTGGTCGTGGTCGCGGCGGAGAACCTCGGTCAGCTCCGGCGGCAGCGCACCTCGTCCCACCCCGCGACGGTCGCCGCGAAGCGCCCGCTGCCTCACCGATGATTCTGGCCTGGATGTCCGCCGCATTGGCCGCCGTGATCTGCCCTTCGAGCGCCGCAGGGATCAGGATGTCGCACGGGCGGGTCAGGATGTCTCTCGAGTCTTCGATGTTCTCCGCGCGGCCGAAGTTGAGCACGCTGCCGGTCTCCTTGCGATGGCCGACCAGCGCAGCCGGGTCGATGCCGTCCGGGTCGTAGATCGCGCCCTCGTACTCGCCCACACCGATCAGCCGAGCCCCGTTCTCTGTCATGAACTTCGCGGCGTGATACCCTACGTTGCCAAGCCCCTGCACGATGAAGGTCTTTCCCTCAACGCCGGGCGAAAGACCGATGGCCTCCATGTCTTCCGCAAATGAGCACGTCTCGCGAATGCCATAGAAAACCCCGAGGCCCGTCGCCTCCGTCCGACCCCGGATGCCGCCCTGGCCGATCGGCTTGCCGGTTACGCAGGCCAGGGAGTCGAGTGGATCCGTGGTCAGAGAGTTGTAGGTATCGAGGATCCATGCCATTTCCTTTGCTCCCGTTCCGTAGTCGGGTGCCGGCACGTCAATGCCCGGGCCGATGAAATTCTTGCGCGTCAGCTCGTACGTGTACCGCCGGGTGATTCGCTGCAGCTCGCTTGCCGAGAAATTGCGCGTGCTGATCTTCACTCCTCCCTTGGCCCCTCCGAACGGGACGTCGACGATGGCGCACTTGTACGTC
Source organism: Rhodothermales bacterium (assembly GCA_041580055.1). Taxonomy (GTDB): domain Bacteria; phylum Bacteroidota; class Rhodothermia; order Rhodothermales; family JABDKH01; genus JABDKH01. The sequence goes on from JBFGEP010000078.1 coordinate 844, forward strand.
ATCAGCGTGGCGAGGGCCTTGACCTCGTCCTCGGTGACGTTCGATGCATACCGTATGCCTCCCTTCGTCGGCAGCTTGTGCTGGCTGTGCTCCGCCCTCCACGCCCGAATGGTGATGATCGAGCCGTCGTCACGCTGGAGGGGGAATTCCATCGCATAGACGGAATTGCACATCTTGATCTGCGTGAGGAGCCCCGCCGAATGGCTCGTAAGCGCACTGGCCTTGTCGAACATTCTGTCAACCTGTTCCAGGAAGCTGATGTCGGACATCGGTACCTCGTGTCGGAAATGTCTGGAGATGAGGAGCGACCGCCTCACAGCGTAGTGAAGCCGCCCGAAAAGTACAACGGTGGAGACGGGCGGGTGTATCGGGGTGCTCCACCCTTCGTCATCCCGAGCCGGCACCCTTCGTCACCCCGAGCCTGTCGAGGGGTCCATGCCGTCGCTTCGCTCCTTCTCGACGTTCGTTTTTCTGTCATCGCGAGCCCGCTTGGCGGGCGTGGCGATCCTGGCGGTCGCGATAGCCTGCAGTTCCAGGGTCACCACGTCGGCCTGCGGCCTTCCTCGTGACGACAATGAGATACACCGCCACTTCCCACCGACAAAACGAGGCGCTTTCGCCACACTTCTGTGACATCTCGCGCCGGGTCCCGCCGATATAATGGGGCAGATACGACGATCGACAGCACGAACAGACAATCAAATACAGCGAGTGGTGATTCCAATGAACAAGAACCTGATGACTCTGTCGCTTGCGACTCTGCTCCTCGTAGGCCTGGTTGGTTGCGACTCCAGTACTGACGAGCCGGCCGTCACGGCCACCGAGGACGTCGCTGAATCTCTGGCGAAGCTTACCGCCGAAGACACCGGCGGCCTCGTCGAGCAGGCGGCCGACGTTATGGAACTGGCCTCGGTTGGCGACATCCAGGCACAGACTTCCGTTGTCGCCGGCAAGTCCCTCGATGACGTCATTGAGAGGTCGTACGACGACGCTACGGGCACATGGACGATCTCAGTGTCGCGCGAGCGCTCCGACCCGGCAGGCCTGCGGACGCTTACTGTTGAGAAAGTCTACGAGGTGCAGTTCCTGAATGAGGGCGGTGCCCCGCAGAAATTCTTCGTGACCGCCGGGGATACGGCGCACGCAATCCGTTTCGTGATCGTCGACGGCACGATCACGCTGACGACTCCGCACATCAGCGCCCTCCGCGACAACATCGCGGGAGAGTGGATGGCAACCGGCGTCAACACGGACACGGTGACCTTGAACGGCACGTATTCGAGATCGGGCGGGCATACGATCACCCGTCTTGACGCCGTGCGGACCCTGGACTACGATCTGTCGCTCGAAGTGGAGGAGCTGGTCGGACCCAAGGGCAGCCGGCGAGATCTTTCGCAGAAGATCAGTGGCACGGTGAGCGGTGAGTATGAAGCGCTGGCTACGTTCGAGAGAGGGGACGCGTACCGCGAGCGCGAGATCTCGCGTGAGTTCACGATCACGATCTCCGAGGGCGAGGCAACCATCGTCGTCAACGGCGAGGTGTTCCAGAGCAGTGTGAGAACGGGCGAGTTGATGGGGCGGCGATAGGAGTTCGCACGGCGGACGTCCCGAAAGCCCCGGCTCGGCGCGATCGAGCCGGGGTTTTTTGTATCCTCAGTTCCGGGCCGGCGGGCCCGCGACCTACCTCACCTGACCTTCGAGCCCCTCATGGACATCGGACCCAGGACGCGATTCGCGGTTCTACTCGGAGACCCCGTCGAACACTCGTACTCGCCGATCATCCACAACGCGGCGTACAGGATTCAGGGAGTGGACGCCGTGTATCTGGCCGTCCGAGTGATTGCCGACGGGCTGCGGGATGCAGTCGCCGGACTCGCAGCAATGGGTGCGCTGGGTGCAAACCTGACTCTCCCGCACAAGCAGTCGGTGCTATCCCTCGTGGACGAGGTCCGTGCGGACGCGCGGGCGGTCGGCGCAGTCAACACGATTGTGCTCGCGGATAACGGCGGTCGCCGGCGGCTGGTCGGCGAGAACACGGACGTCACAGGGTTCCTCTCACCACTGGCAGAGCTCAGAGATGACATTCGTGGAAGACCTGCCGTGCTGCTCGGGGCCGGGGGCGCCGCGAGGGCGGTACTGTACGCGTGTCAGACCTCGCTAAGGATGTCGCATATCACTGTCGTGGCCCGAAACCGGGGACGCGCCGACAGGATGGTTCGCGAGCTTGCCGAACACTCCGGCGGCGACATCGCGACGGTGATCGACTTCGACGCAGCCGCCGGGCCGATGTCGGAGGCCTCGCTGATCGTGAACACCACCCCCGTCGGCATGTATCCGGACGCGCACCTGTCTCCATGGACCGAGCCCAGTGTTTTTCGCGCGGGACAGATAGTCTATGATCTCGTGTACAACCCGGTCACGACGCGCTTTCTGAGCGACGCGGCGAAGCGAGGCGCGCTGACGCTCAACGGACTCGAGATGCTTATCGCTCAGGCTGCGGCGGCTCACACGCTGTGGACCGGGCTGCGCATGCCGGTGGCCGATGTGCGTGACGTCGTCGTGGGTGCGATCGAGGCCCGAAGCTGATGGTGGAGCAGGCGACGGGCACCGGCGACGGCCAGGTCGAAGTACGACGCCCCGGCGTCTTTGGCACCTCGGTGGCGGCGGGCTTCTCCACGCGTCACGGCGGGCTCAGCGACGGCGTCTTTTCTACGCTTAACCTCGGGCTGTCGACGCGGGACCGCGACGACCTCGTGCGGGGCAACCGGGATCTTCTATTCCGCGTGCTTGGCAAAACCCATTCGGATATTGCGGTAGCGGGGCAGGTGCACGGTGCGGGTGTTGCGGTGGCGGCGGGCCCCGGCCTCTATCCCAACTCGGACGGCCTCGTGACGTCCACCCGCGGACTTCCCCTGGCCATTACAGTCGCCGACTGTGCCGCAGTGCTTCTGGCGGACGAGCGAGCCGGCGTGGTCGGCGCATGCCATGCCGGGTGGCGTGGTGCCGTGGCCAGAGCCTGCACCCACACCGTGGCGAGAATGGAAGATCTTGGCGCGGATCGAGACAGACTCCTCGCGTACGTGAGCCCCTGCATTTCAGCAGAAGCCTTCGAGGTGGGCGAGGAGGTGGCGATGCAATTCGAAGAAGACCTCTTGGTCCGAAAGCCGGAATGGCCCCGCCCTCACATCGACCTGAAGCGCGCCATCAGGGAAGAGCTCCTTGCGTGCGGCATCCCGCCCTCCGCGATCGAGGTGTCGCCTGAATGCACGTTCGACAACCCGCACTTCTTCTCACACCGCTCGTCGGGTGGTCGGACCGGCCGGATGATGGGCTTCGTCATGTTGAGATAGCATCCGGCGGGCAAAGTCTCCGGAGTCTGACGGTCGCCGAGCGGCACTAGAACCGGATGCCGGAGGGAACCGGAAACCGGTGGGTGGACGTCAGGATTGCGTAGCGCTCCGGAGCGAGAAACGCCAGCAGCGGTCGCCGGCGGAGCATCTCGGGGTCATCCTCGGTGAAGAGTCGCAAAGAGTCCTTACTCACAGCTGCCCGCCGGATCGAGCCGCAGATCAGACTGTTGTCACCGAAGCCCCCGATGATCCGGTCGAGCTCGCACTCGAGAAACAGATACGAGTCGGCCACGAAGATTCCGTCCATGCCGACCGCCGGGGTGGTCGGAACTGCGTCCAGCACTGCCTTTCCGTGCTCCTCGCGCCGAGCGGAAGCAGTCAGGCTGGTGACCACGATGCTGGAGGGATTCGGGAAGCTCACGGTGAACTGACGTTCCCGTTTCGCATTCCGGTAGGTCGCGTGACGCTCGGTGCAGACAAATCCGAAATAGCGGTCCCATCCTAGAGGTAGTGCCAGGTGCTTCGGGGCAAGATCGTATTTCCCATTCGGGTGACGCGTTCCAACAACCACCAGGGGCGACACCGTGAACACCCGATCCCAGATGGGAAGGTCGAGGTTCAGCTCCACGGTCTCGCCTTCCTTTCCCACCGCTTCCACGATCTAAATCGTTTGTCGTGAGAGGTAATGGTCCGCTCAGTCCGGAAGACAACGTATCGCGAGCGTTCGGGAGACTTTGACAGGGATATCACGTCGCGGGTGAGGGGATATTCGCTGTCCGGTCATGCGAAGATTACCTGAAGATCACGCGGGAAATACCGGCAGACGGGCGAGGCGCCACGCTCGTCGCGGGGGCACTACCGGGAAAATGTGAACCGAATCCTCCGATTCAGCCTTCGTCCGCGGCTGGTCGAGTTCGTCGAGATCGGCCGGTTCGCACCGTGCGAAATCACCACCAGCTTTGACTCGTCAAGCCCGTGCTCCTCGGTGAAGTACCTGGCGATCGCGGCTGCACGTGCGGCGGAGAGCTCCCAGTTCGACGGATACTTCTCCTTGAGGCTGCCGCCGGGACGGGTCGAATCCGAATACCCTTCCACGTGTATGTGTCCCGTCTCGATTCGGGCTGCCAGTGTGTCCGATAGCAGCTCCAGGCGCTCCCGCCCGCTCGCTGTCAGATTCGGGCTGGCCGGCTCGAACAGGTCGTCGACGAGCTCGGTGGCGATGGTCTCTCCGCCGTCAATACACACGGCCAGCTCGTACGAAAGCCGGTTGACCCGTGTCTCCTTGAACCGCATCTCGCGCTCAAACTCGCCGCTGTCTATGAAATCGTAGAACGCGATCGAATCGCGAAACACGTCGAGTTGCCGGACAAGGTCTTCGTTCTGCGTTTCGAGGGAGTCGATGCGAGCCGCCTGGTCAAGAATCAGCGCCCGGCTTCCGGAGCACCCCGAGCCGGCGAGCACCAACAGGATGGCCGTCGCGGTGATGCCGCCGGCCGCGTAACCCGTTCCTGTCCTCATGGCTGCATCACTCGGGACGGACCGCGATGCGGACCCGCCGGTTCTGCTTTCGCCCCTCTGCCGTGCTGTTGGAACCGACCGGCATGTGGTGACCGAATCCGACCACCTCGAAGCGTGCGGGATCCATCCTGTGCGTCCACTGGAAATGCCGCACGACGGCCGCGGCGCGCGAAGCCGACAGCTCCCAGTTGCTGGGGTACAGGTTCTTCAGGGAGGCTCCAATGGGGTTGCTGTCGGTATGCCCCTCTACCCGGATCCGCCGATCGCCGTACTGACCCCTTATCGTGGCGGCAACGTCCGCGAGCCGCGCCACCCCGTCGGCCGTCAACGTCGCGCTACCGCTCTCGAAATACAGATCGGTCAGCAGTACGGTGATCGTCTCGCCAACGCACGCCTGTTCGTCGCACGACTGGATCTCGACGATTCTCTCGGGCTGCACCGTGCCGCCTGCTACACGATCGCGAAGCTCCTCGTTCTGTACTCGGAGTTGCGCGATCTCCTCCTGCTGCCTGCGAATGATGTCCTTCGAACTCGAGCAGGCCGTTGTGGCCAGCATGGCGAGGACAATGGCGAATCTGACCATGGCGGGATGTGGTGGGAAAACGTGGAAGAAGTCCGGCGCGTCAACTCTTCGCCCGGTGTACCATCGTTGACGACGACTGGTCGACGGGCATCAGGATCACGTCCGCCACGTTGACGTGGGCCGGGCGGGTGACACAATATAGTACGGTGTCCGCGACATCGTCCGGTGTCAGCGGCGTCATTCCTTCATACACGCGGGCGGCGCGCTCCCGGTCTCCGTCGAAACGTACGCGACTGAAGTCGGTCTCCACCAGCCCGGGGTCGACCGATGTGACACGAACCCCCGTTCCGTGGAGGTCCATCTTGAGGCCCGTGGTGATGGCGCGCACCGAGTGCTTGGTGGCACAGTAGACGGTTCCGCCCGGGTACACTTCGTGGCCGGCCGTCGATCCTATGTTCACGACGTGGCCCCTTCCGCGCCCGACCATTCCCGGGACGACGGCTCGTGTCACGTACAGGAGTCCCTTCACGTTCGTGTCCACCATGACATCTATATCCGCGACCTTGTTGGTGTAGGCCGGATCCAGAGCCCTGGAGAGTCCCGCATTGTTGACCAGTATCTCGATTGCAGACCACGACTCCGGGAGATCGGTAATCGCACGATCGACATCCGCGCTTCGGCGAACGTCCAGGCTGAGGGCCAGCACATCGGAGGTCGTCCCCTGAAGATCACGCTCTACTTCCTTCAGTCGCTCCTCGCGGCGCGCGGTGATGATGACGCGGGCGCCGGCTGCAGCCAGCACGCTCGCGCACGCCCGTCCTATGCCGGACGAAGCGCCGGTGACCAGTGCAATCCGGCCGTTCAGAGATTCCATTATTTCTGCGATCGACGGCGTTCCGGGATTAGTTCGCGATCAGCGGATCCGGGGCGCCGGACCCGTGAGTCGGGATGGGGCGTAATATATGGTGTCGATTCCCGGCTCACGCGTATCTCCGCGGCACGGCTGCGCCTTGACTTAGTCGCGCGCTGCCCGCTAAGCTGACACCTCAATTCCAAAATCCGCCAGTCAATTCATGGGCATCTCGAGAGGCAGGGGAAGAATCGTCATCCTGGCCGTCGCGGGCGGCCTGATTGCCGTGCCGTTTCTTTTGACGAGTGCTCCCGCCCGCGCACAGACCGCTTCGGCCGCGGCAAATGCCGGGCAGGCCTGCATAGGTGGTTTTGCGGGCACGTATCCTTGCAACAACGTGGATCTTCTCTCGCACGTGACGCGCTCGGCGCTGGGCGTGAGAGAGGGTAGTCTGAACGATGTCTGGGGCTGGACGGACCCGCAGTCCGGCAAGGAGTACGCGCTCGTTGGACTGAGCAGCGGCACCGGTTTCGTCGACGTCTCGAATCCGGAGGCCCCCTTGATCCTGGGGACGATGCCCACGCAGACCACACCGTCGCTGTGGCGCGACATAAAGGTGTTTGGCAACCACGCGGTGGTCGTCTCCGAAGCGACGGATCACGGCATGCAGATTTTCGATCTGACGCAGCTTCGTAGCGTCGAGGTCACGCCTACGACGTTTTCTCCGACATCGGTCTACACAGGCGTGGGATCGGCCCACAATGTTTTCGTGAACGAGGCGTCCGGTTACGCCTATGCCGTCGGCTCCCGGGGCGGAACGCAGAATTGCGGCCCGGGCCTACACATCGTCGACATTCGAACGCCGGACGCGCCGACGTACGCGGGCTGCTTCGCGCACGCGGGCACGGGCCGGGCGGGCAACGGGTA
>JBFGEP010000079.1:0-7982 GCA_041580055.1 Rhodothermales bacterium
CCCCGCGCCTGCTCCGGACTCATGTAGGCCACCGTCCCCAGCGTCGACCCCATCTGCGTCAGCTTCGTCGAGGCCGCCGTCTTCGCCAGACCGAAGTCCAGGATCTTGATCGTCCCGTCCGAGGTCAGCATCATGTTGCCGCTCTTGACGTCACGGTGCACGACGTCCTTGCGGTGAGCGGCCTTCAGCCCCTCGGCCATCTGCGAAGCGTACGAGATCGCGTCCTTCAGGGGAATCGGGCCCTTCGCGATCCGATCCGCCATCGTCTCGCCGTCGATGTACTCCATCGCGATAAAGGGGCGAACGTCGCCTTCGGCTACCTCGGCTTCGTCTATCTCATACACGTGCGCGATGTTTGGATGATTGAGCGCCGCCGCCGACCTCGCCTCGCGATAAAAGCGCGCCTTGTCGTCCTCCGAGACCAGTGCGTGCGGCGGCAGCAGCTTCAGCGCTACCGTCCGGTCGAGCTTCGTGTCCTCGGCCTTGTAGACGACGCCCATGCCGCCGCGCCCGAGCTCGCCCGTGACGCGGTAATGAGATATAGTGGTGCCCAAATTCATGGCAGATCCCTCCCTGTAGCCCCCAGGGGCTCTTTTGCCTTGCTGGACAGGCGGATGAGTTCGGCGTGAGCCGGCGCAGACTTCCGTTAATAGGGAGTAACCTTCGCAAAATCAACATGAAAGGTGCATCTACCGCGCACTGGCAAACGTACCGCCGGGTATACTTTCGATGCTCTTGCTATCAACGTAAACCGGAGGCTAACGAGGCCCATGAAGAACATCTTCAAGCATTCCGCTGCCGTTCTTGTCGGTCTGGTCATGGTCGTTCCCGTAATCGCTCAGGAGGCTCCTGATCCTTTCGCCGGCTCATGGGAGGGCCGCCTGACAGTGCCCGGCGCCTCACTGCGGCTTGTGTTCCACTTCAACGCGAGTGACGACGGTTCGTACAGCGGAACGATGGACAGCCCTGACCAGGGGGCGGCCGGTATTCCGCTGGGGACCGTCACTGTCGACGGCGACAACATCGTGGCCGGGGTTCCGGCGGCCGCAGGCGAGTATAGCGGTACGCTCACCGACGGTTTACTCGCGGGCACATGGTCGCAGTACGGCCAGACGTTCCCGCTGGAACTGACGAAACAGGAGGAGGATGAGGAGACAGAGCAGACACCTGCCACCCTTCCCGACACTGATGTTCAGGGTTCGTGGATCGGCACTCTCATGGCCCCCGCAGGCGTGCAGCTGCGCGTCGTCTTCAATCTGACCAAGACCGAAGCGGGCTCACTCACGGGCACCCTCGACAGCCCGGACCAGGGCGCCAACGGGATACCGCTCGGCGAGATCTCCGGCTCGGGCGAGTCCATCACGATCAACGTCCCCTCCGTCGGAGGCACGTTCGAAGGCACCATCCTTCCCGATGGCTCGGCCATCGACGGCACGTGGAACCAGGCCGGGGCTGCGATGCCGCTCCGTCTCACGCCGGCCGACGAACAGAGCCTCAGAATGCCCGAGCGGCCGCAGGAGCCAAAGCCTCCGTACCCGTACCGGGAGGAGAATCTGACGTTCGATAATCCGGACGCGGGTATCCAACTGGCCGGCACGTTGACTCTCCCGGAGGGGAACGGTCCTTTTCTCGCCGCCATACTGATCGGCGGATCAGGCCCCCAGAATCGTAACGAGGAGCTGCTGGGACACAAGCCGTTTCTGGTGCTCGCCGATCACCTGACGCGGGAGGGCATCGCCGTGCTGCGCTACGACGATCGCGGGATCGGTGAGTCCACCGGCGACTTCGCTACGGCGACCTCGGAAGACTTCGCCGCAGACGCTACGGCAGCGATAGACCTCCTGCAGTCGCGCCCCGACGTCGATGGTTCGCGGATCGGGCTCATCGGCCACAGCGAAGGCGCTCTCATCGCACCGATCGTAGCGGCCGAGAGGCCCGACCTCGGATACATTGTCCTGATGGCCGGGCCGGGCGTGACCGGTGCCGAGATCATCTACGAGCAGGCCGCCCTCATCGCGCGCGCCATGGGCGCCAGCGACGAGCAGATCGCCGCCAACGTCGCAATGCAGAGGAACATGTTCGAGATCGTCACCGCAGACGTCACGCTGGATGAGGCGCGAGCACGGCTCCGGGCCTACCTGAAGGATCGACTCGACAACATGACCGAGCAGGAACGAGCTGCGGCAGGGTTTTCGGAAGAGCGGATCGAGTTGCAGGTGCAGCAGGTCGCATCTCCGTGGATGCGCTTCTTTCTTTCGTACGACCCTGTGCCCGTGCTCGAGAAGGTCACTTGCCCGACGCTGGCAATCAACGGCGAGAAAGACCTCCAGGTAGCGCCCTACCAGAATCTACCCGAGATCGAAAGAGCTCTGAAGAACGCGGGCAATCCAAACTTCCGCGTCGCGGAGCTTGACGGACTCAACCACCTATTCCAGACAGCGGAGACCGGTGCTCCCTCGGAGTACGCGGGCATCGAAGAGACATTCTCGCCGAAGGCGCTGAAGCTGATCTCGGACTGGATTCTCGACCACGCTATCTAGTCCGGCCGCGGATGTCGAAGGGCACTCTGCCGGCGGCTCCGCCGGCTAGTTGAGAGTGCGATTCCGGAAGTGACAGATCTTCTGGATCGCTGACGTCACCACGCGGTTGCCGAACTCGAGGTGCATCCCGCAGGCTGCCACCAGGTCGCGCTTCAGAACCGTGCCGCCCCACGTGCAGCCGGCGATGGTCGTCTGAAACGGCTGGCCCAAGGTGCGATCGAACCACCCTCCTGAAACGGAGAACGAGCTTTCGCCGAGCGAGCGGACGGCGTAGACAGAGTTGCGCGTCTTGACGATCAGCACGTCACCGGGCTGGACATCGAGCCGATTCACGCCGGTCGCGCGGGCGGCGGCCGTCGTCATCGCGGTAAGATCGTAGCCGGAGTTATTCACGCCGTGGAGTGCCTTTCGCAGAGACGGACAATAAGATTATCGGCAAGATCCCACAAGTCTTACACCCTAGATGACGCCGAATTCCCTCACGTGTTTCGGTCCCATATCTTGTGGAGGAGCCGGCTGAGGCCCCTTCAATGAGTCCGGATCGACGCAAACACCGAGGACCACATCCGTCGGACAGGGACCTGTTCGACGAAAAATGGATTCCCGAGCTCCGGTTGGCGGTTTCGGAACTTTCGTGGCTGCTGAGCCGAGGCTACTCGGCGCGGTCGGCTCTCAAGCTGGTGGGCGACCGACACAGTCTGCGGGAGCGTCAGCGCATCGCCGTGAGCCGTTCGGCCGTATCGAGCCCGTCACTCACCAGCCGATCGAAGCGCCGGATTTCGATTGCGAAGGTGGATGGCCGCCGGGTGGCCGTGGACGGTTTCAACGTCATCGTCTCCGCCGAGGCGGCCGTCGCCGGCGGCGCCATCCTCCATTGCTCCGACAGCGCGTTCCGGGACCTGGCCAGCGTCCACGGATCCTACCGCCGGGTCGATGAGACTGCGAATGCCCTGCAAATCGTCGGGAACGCCCTGCAGGAAATGCGACCGGAGCACATTACGTGGTTACTTGATCGGCCGGTGTCCAACAGCGGCCGGCTCGCTGCTATGATCGAGTCGGAGGCGCAGCGGCTGCGGGTGAAATGGACCGTCGAACTCGTGAACGACCCCGACGCCGTTCTGGTGGCCACCGACGACGTTGCAGCCACGTCCGACTCGGCGGTACTCGATCGCTGCGGCCCGTGGATTAGCCTCACGCGGCACATCGTCGAAACCTACATTCCCGACGCGTGGGTCGTCGATGTCCGAGCGGCCCCCGCAGTCGCGAACTAAGCGACCGCCGTACCTTATAACGGATCTGCCGAACCCCTTCGCAGGACATGTATCGATTCGACGTCCCCCTTCTGATGCTTTTGCTCGCCTTCGCGACGTCGGCGTGCCTGGAGGACGCAGATCGTGGCAACCCGCTCGATCCCCTGTCACCGAACTTCATGGACGAGGGTCAGGTGGCGGGCCGGGTCCTTGACCGCTCCCTGACCGGCATCGGCGGCAGCCGGGTCACGCTCTCTCCGGGAGGCTTCAACGTCACGTCGGACGGCAGCGGCAACTTCTCGTTCAGCGGCATCCCGACGGGCGCCTACACAGTGACGTCTGACGCGACGGGGTATGAGACCTCGTCGGACACCATCACGGTGACTCTGGGTCGCGTGGCACAGGTAAACTTTGAACTCAACGGACTTCCGATCCTCGAGGATTGGACAATCAATACGGCCCACGTCAGCCGCTGGTGGCCTCTCGAAGACCTGTTCCAGATTGAGATCGCTGCCCGCGCGTCGGACGTCGACGGTGTGTTTGACGTGGAGCGCGTCTGGCTCGAGATCCCGGAGTACACGTTTGCCGACACCTTGCTGGCGACACAAACCGTTGGCTCCTTTGCGCGGACCATCCCTGATCTGGAGCTGCCCACATCCACGCTTCACTCGTTGCTCGGCCGGCCGATGCACCTGTCGGTCCGCGACGGCCTCTCCGTGATCGTCTCGTCGCCGGCGGTGCAGCTTGTCCGCGTCATCGATGAGACGCCGGAGGCCGTGGACGAGGCCTTTCAGACGAACCCCCAGGACTGCCTGCAGGGAATCGCTCCACTCATCCAGTGGAGACCTCTGTTCCTGCCGTACTCGTTCACACACCGCGTGGACATCATTCGCGTGGACTCGGGCCTGGAGTCGCTCGTCGATCGAATCGAGGGTATCCCCTCGGACCAGACCTCGTTGAGCGTCTCGCCGCTGCCAGAGGGCGAGTACTACTGGACGGTCGCAGTCGTTGACGAGTTCAAGAACCGAAGCCGTTCGAAGCAGGTCGGCTTTTGCGTAATCCCATGAGCAAATCTCCCGCACAGGAAGCACCCAGCGCGCTCGAAACGTTGTCCTCGATCGCGGCGACAATCAACTCGCTCGACGATCCCGAGCACCTCCAGGAGCGCGTCCTCGAGTCGGCCATGCAGGCCGTAGGCGCGGAGCGCGGATTCGTCATCGTGGCGTCGTCGCGGGGCCTGCCGGAACTGGAAATCCAGAGCCACCGCAACTTCAGGGACAACGAGCTGGCCGAGCTCGAGCGGATCTCCCAAACGGTAGTCACCGAGGTCATCAAGACGGGCGAGCCGCTATTGCTCTACGAGGCGCAGAAGGACGAACGCTTCGGTACAAGCGAGAGCATCGTCATCGAGCAGATCCAATCGATCGCGTGCGTGCCGCTCACCTTGAAGTCGAGGCGAATCGGCGCCATCTACCTGGACAGCGTGTCGCAGCCCGGTCGGTTCACGCGCGAGAGCCTCACCCTCCTGACCGCCATCGCCGACCAGTCGGCCGTGGCGCTGGAGAACGCCCGCCTTTACCGCTCGGTACGCGACGAGAACCGGCAGCTGCGAAGTGAGATACAGCGGGTTCACGGTTTCGAGGAAATCATCGGGAGAAGCAGGCCGATGCGCGACGTGTTCGACACGCTCTCGCGTGTGGTCGACTCGGACGCCAGCGTCCTCATCCACGGCGAGAGCGGCACGGGCAAGGAGCTGGTCGCCCGTGCGATCCACTATAACGGTGAGCGCAAGGACAAACCGTTCGTGGCTGTCTTCTGCGGCTCGCTGCCGGACGAGCTCCTCGAGAGCGAGCTCTTCGGTCACCGCAAAGGCGCTTTCACCGGTGCGGTCGCCGACAAGAAGGGACTCTTCGAGGCGGCCCACAACGGCACCATCTTCCTGGACGAGGTCGCGGACCTCAGCCCGCGGATGCAGACCTCTCTCCTGCGCGTCCTGCAGGAAGGCGAAATACGGCGAGTGGGTGACACGGACGTTCGGCGGGTCGACGTCCGCATCGTGTCGGCAACGAACCAGTCACTCGAAGAGCGGACGAAGTCAGGCGAGTTTCGGGAGGACCTGTACTACCGCCTGAACACGATCGATATCACCTTGCCGCCGCTTCGACGCCGGGGCAGCGACATCGACCTGCTCGCGAACCACTTCCTCGACAAGTTCGCGGTCAAGAGCCGCGCTCATATCGAGGGCTTCGAGCCGGCGGCCCTGGAGACGATGCGGTCGTACCCCTGGCCCGGCAACGTCAGGGAGCTCGAGAATGTCATCGAGCGCGCGGTCGTCCTCTGCAGGAGCAGCACGATCGGAGTCGACGACCTGAAACTCCGGCCGGTGGAAGAACAGGATCCTTTCGAGGCCGGCATCACGCTGAAGGAAGTGGAGCGCATCGTCACGCTCCGGACGCTCAAGGATCTCGGAGGCAACGTGTCGGAGGCCGCCCGTACGCTGGGCGTCTCCAGACGATGGCTGCACTATCGACTCAAGGAATGGGACTCCGAGGACCAGTAGCCGGGATCCAGCCATTCGCTGAGATCAGCCGAAGGGCTACGACCATAGTGTACAAGGGTCACGATGCGTCGCTGGACCGTTTCGTGCTGCTCAAAGTGCTCCGGCCGGAGTTTGCCGTATACGAAGACATCCGCGCGCGATTCAGGAGCGAGGCGCTGCTTCTTGCGAAGGTCAATCACCCCAACGTCGTAGCGGTGTACTCTTTCGGCGAGGAGGATGGCGTGGCGTACATGGCCACCGAATACGTCGAAGGGCTGGACCTCTCCGATCTGCTGGACGCGGGACCTCTTCCCCCGGCCCTCTCGGCCGGTATCCTGCTCCGCGTTGCGCGCGGGCTCCGGGGTGCACACGACGAAGGTGTATTGCACCGCGACATCAAGCCCGAGAACATTCTCTTGTCTGAGAAGGGCCAGGTGAAGCTCACAGACTTCGGGCTGGCTATCTCCGAGGAGGCCCCGCAGGACGGTCCGGCGATGGCCGGCACCCTGGCCTACATGGCGCCGGAACTTATCGGAGGCGGGCCGCCCACCGTGGCGTCGGATCTGTTCGGAGTCGGCGCGCTGATGTTCGAGACTCTGACCGGCCAACCCGCATTCACCGGCAGCACCGATGGCGAGGTTCTGGACGCGATCCTCAACTCCAGCCCGATGCAAGGTGTGGAGTCGTTCTCCGATGCCCCTGCCGGCCTGCTCGTCCTGTGCAGCCGTCTGCTGCAGAAGAACCCGGAGAAGCGTCTCGGCTCTGCCGCCGAGCTTGAGCAGGCTCTGATGCAGTGGATTGAGAGTTCGGGCCACGCGGTTTCGGAAACCGACATCGCGATCTACGTGTCGGAGCCGGATGACTGGCAGTCCCCCGTCGCCCATTCGGACGGGGAAGCTGCGCGACCACCGGACGCCTCGATCGTTTCGCGACCGCCAGCATCGCGAGTTCGCAGGGCGGCGCCTTGGCTTGCCGCAGTCGCAGCGATCGTCGCCGTCGTCAGCATGCTTGTCGCGAGCTCGCGAAGTGGCGAGTCTCCACGTGGCACACCTGCCGCCGCGGACTCCGCTGCTATCGTGCAATCGGAACAGGGCGATCCGAACGTGGCCGATTCGGTTTCGATTCCCGACGACACAGCTGTGACACAGCCGCGCGAGCGGCCGGTTGAAGCGATCACCGAAGACCGTCCGGCCGTCGAGCCTCCGGCCCTCGACACCGCGGACCCTGGCCAGGAGACTGACACCCCGGCGACCTCAACTACCGATGCAGCAGCGTCTCCCGAAGAACAGGGAGCAGGTAGACTCGCTCTAGCGCTTATCCCCTGGGCCAGCGTCTGGATCGACGGCGATTCGCTGACGACTACGTCCTCCGACACGCTTGAGCTTGAGGCCGGCCAGCGAGAGATCATCCTCCGCAATCCGGACTTCCCCGATCAAAGCCGCCGGATCCTGATCGAGGCCGGTGAGACGGCACAACTGAGCATAAGTCTCTGGTCGACCGTGGCCCGACTGTCGCTGACGATAGTACCGTGGGCGGAAGTCGAAGTCGATGGCGTGGTGGTCGATACGATACCGCCGCAGCTGCGGCCGCTGATACTATCGCCCGGCCCCCACCGGCTCAGGCTCCTGCATCCGGACTACGGACAGATTGAGC
>JBFGEP010000080.1:0-7978 GCA_041580055.1 Rhodothermales bacterium
GGTCCGGCCGACTACCGTCCCTCTGCGATGGGACGCGTGCTTCAGGCGCTTGCCGCCGGCCGCATGCCCGTGCTGGTAAAGGGCGGCTTCGACTGGGTGGACGTGCGCGACGTAGTCGGTGCCGCGCTCGCTGCGATCTCGCGAGGAGACTCGGGCCAGAACTACCTGCTGTCGGGAGGGTGGGCATCGATGAAGGAGGTCGCTCTAATGGTCGACGACGCGGTCGGGGCTCGAAGACGACGGGTCGTCGTTCCCGTCTGGATTGCGCGGGCGTCGCTTCCGGCCGCCAGGCTGGCCGCCGCCCTCTCTGGGGTGTCGCCGGTGTTCACGACGGAGTCCCTCACCATCGTCTCCGAGGGCAACCGATTCGTCCGGAACGACAGGGCCACCAGAGAGCTGGGTTTCAGGGCCCGCCCGCTGCATGAGACCATCCGGGATACGTTAATGTGGTTTCATAGATAGATCTTAACATATTGTTAGCCAGTATATTAAGAGAGATTTATGATCTATTACTTGTGTTAACCCGGCCGGCCACCCCGGCTTTCCCGATATCCGGTACAACCAAATCGGCGCCGCCACGTACGGCTACTACAATCTCCCACGCACCCTTTGTAGCCAGCATGCATCGAACCCTCCTTATCGCCTCGCTCACGCTCACCGTCGCGGCCTGCGCGACGCACCGCGTGCCGCAGAAACCTGCCGATGCGCCGCGGCCCGTGCTCTACGAGGTCGATCTCACCGACCGCGCGGCCGACGTTTTTCGAGTGACCATGACCCGGGATCTCGACCCCGACAACACGTACTTCCAGTTCGCCTCGACCGCCCCGGGCACGTACCAGGTGATGGACATGGGCCGCTACGTCCGATCCTTCGAGGCCCTGGACCGATCCGGCGAGATCATCGAAACCGAACGCGTGTCCACCAACCGCTGGCGTTTCGCCCGGCCCGCCGATGTGGCACAGGTCCGCTATGAAATCGCCGAGACGTGGGACACGCCCGTGGACGAGCATCCCATCTACATGATGGCCGGATCTTCTATCGAGGACGACCACGTCTTCATCAACGGACAGACTGTGTTCGGCTTTCCGGCCGGCCTGCAGGACGCTCCTGTGCGTATTCGTTACCTGTACCCGGCCGAGTGGGCGGTCGGCACGGCCCTCGAGCACGGGGAAGACGGGTTTTTTCGAGCCGAAGACTATGATCACGTAGTGGACTCGCCGGTGCTCATGGGCCGGCTGTCCTTTGCCGAGATCGACGTCCGCGGCACCGACGTCGAGGTCTACACCTACTCCAAGACGGACAAGGTTCAATCCGCACAGATCCTGGACGCCGTCCGTGAGATCCTGTTCGCTTCAGATTCCTTTCTAGGTGGCCTGCCAGTAGACCGCTACGCCTTCCTGTTCCACTTCGAGGACGTCTCCATGGGCGCGTGGGAGCACTCCTACAGCTCAGCGTACGTGTACGCAGAAGACGGTTTCGACCAGGCCATCAAGGAGAGCATTCCCTCGGTTGTTGCGCACGAATTCTTCCACATCGTCACGCCGCTGAACATCCACAGCGAGATCATCGAAGACTTCAACTTCGCCGAGCCCGTAGCCTCCGAGCACCTCTGGCTGTACGAAGGCACGACCGAATGGGCTTCCGACATCCTGCAGCTGCGCGGTGGTCTCATTGATCTCGAAAACTACCTCCGCCGGATCCGCACCAAGCACGTGGTCGACGACCAGTACGACCCAACCTACAGCCTGAGCAAGCTCAGCCTGACCTCCTACTCAAGCGAGGGTCAACGACAGTTCGGGAATATCTACATGCGGGGCGCCCTCGTGGCGGGGCTTCTGGACATCCGACTGCTCGAGCTGTCCGGCGGAACGATCGGGCTCAGGGATCTTCTGATCGATCTGTCGAAGCGCTACGGCCCGGATCGGCCGTTTGATGAAGAGAAGTTCTTCGAGACGGTCGCCGAGATGACCTACCCCGAGATAACCGACTTCTTCGAACGATACGTCCGCGACACGCAGCCGCTGCCAACGACGGAGTACTACGCGAAGCTCGGCATTCGGTACGAGCCTTCGGTCGAGACCGGCGAGACCGAGGCGGGCGCCGGGCTGCACATCACAGTTCAAGAGGGCAAGATCGTTATCGGGAGGGTAGCGGACGAGGTGTCACACTGCGGCTTCCGGCCGGGCGACGAGATGGTCGGATTCAACGGCAAGGAAGTGTCTATGGCCACCATCCAGGCGCTGGCCGTTGAGTGGAACCAGCTTGAGGCGGACGTTCCCTACGAGCTGACCGTGGTGCGAGGCGGAGAGGAGCTGTCGATCGGTTGCGCGAAGTACTCGCGGCCCAAAATCGATCGGCACGTGTTCACCCTCGATCCGGCCGCCACCGCGGAACAGGTCGAGCTGCGCGAGAAATGGCTGCAGAACTTGCCTCTGAAGTCCTAGATTAGTCCGGTCCAACGTTTTCCGGTCTTCTCTGGCTAAGCTGTGTCAAGGTCGCGCGTCGACGCCGGACTGATCCTGCTGATGGTGGTCGTGTGCGGCTGCACGCGGACCGTATACGTTCCCGAGGGCGGTGCCGTCCAGGACGGCAAGTACGATACCCCCGTATCGAATGCCGGGGCCGACGCAGCGATTCAGAAGGCGTTCGCCGCGATCCACTTCCTGAACTCCGTCGCGTTCTACAAGGAGGTGGTTTTTCTTCCCGATTCAGGTGTTCGGACGGCGGACCTGCGCGATCGCAAGACCGAGAAGCTTGCGGTCAGCACGCAGATGTACCACCGTACGGCGTCAGGGACCGGCACGACGATACTCAGAACGCCTTCCCGTATCGCGATCGTCACCAGCGCCCACGTCGTGAACTTCCCCGACAGTGTCGTGACGTACTACGAGATAGACGGCAAGCCGTCGACCGTGCGGAGCCTGTCGGTGAAGGTCCGGCAAAACAACTACGTGCCGGATATCCCGGGCGCGGACCGCATGGAAGTTCTCGCCCTTGACGAAGGGCGCGACGTGGCGCTCCTGGGGCAGATGATTCCGGATCTGCCGGCTGGTTCGGTGTCCGAGCTCGAGTTTCCGGTGGGCACCGTGGATGATCTGCAGTGGGGATCGCTAGTGTACGTCTTCGGTTTCCCGGCGGGCACGCGGATGATGACGACCGGCCTCGTCAGCAAGATGCCACGCAACCGGAGGTCGGCGTTCATGACGGACGCGGCCTTCAATCGCGGGTTCAGCGGTGGACTGGTGCTCGCGATTCGAGACGGCGCGCCGAACTTCGAATGGGTCGGCATCGCCACGTCGGGTGCTGCGGCAACGGAGATCACGGTGGAGCCGCCGGACATCGTCCCGGTCAGAACAGAAGACCTCGATCAGGTCTACGAGGGACCGCTCATACTGCGGCAGAAGAAGAGGTTGCGATACGGTATCACCACTTGCACCAGTGTTGACGTGATCGTTGAGTTCCTCCGGGACAACGCGGCAGAGCTCTCTCGTGCGGGTTACCACATCAATCTGACGAGACGAGGTCGGCCCCAACGCTAAATCCAGCTATGACAACGATTTACTTTCGTCACGACGTGCACGCGTTTATATTCTAACTCTCGCCCGCCGCATCCTGAACCCGGTGCGGCTCCGTTCTATCGAAGCTTGAATCAGAGAGGAGCAATGGCCGATAACGTCGCCAAACAGTGGCACCAATCGCTGGACCCCGAGCTGCGCACGTCCATCCGTACCCTGCACCGCCTCGACAAGCGGTGGAACCTCGTCGCCCTCTTCTTTCTGGCGAACTGGGTCGTGGCCGGGTGGCTGGTGCTGGCAATTCCGAATCTCGCCGTGCGGATCGCCGGCACAATCTGGATCGGAATAGTGATTCACGGACTCGCCAACCTGATGCACGAGGCGTGCCACGGCAATCTCTTCCGGCGGCCGTCGGTGGATCGGCTCATGGGCTTCTTCTGCGGAGCACCGGCGTTCTTCTCTATCACGGCGTACCAGGTCACGCACAATCTGCATCACAAGCACAACCGGACCGAGCTCGACCCGGACGAGTTCATGAACATCACGAACAAGAAGGGTCTTCTGTCGCTGCTCTTCTATCTGTGGATCTTTATCGGGATGTTCCTCTACCTGATCCATGTGCCGCTGACGGCCATGATCCAGGGCAATTCGCGTGATCGACGTCGGATCGTCGCCGAATACGGAATCCTGATCGTCACTTATGCGGCGGTGATTCTGCTGAGCCTCCGCTTCGGGTTCTTTGATGCCGTGCTGACGGTCTGGCTGATCCCGTGTCTGGTCGCGGCCTTCTTCGGCAACGTCAGGAGCTGGGCGGAGCACATGCTCACGGTGAAAGGACACCCGTTGACCGAATCCCGGACGGTTCTGAGTTCTAAGGTTTTCTCGCTGTACAACGTGAACCTGAACTACCACGCGGAGCATCACCTCTACCCGGGGATGCCGTGGTACAATCTGCCGAAGCTGCATCGCCTGCTCATGCCCGAGTACAAGCGCGTGGGCACGTCGATCTACCGTTCGTACGCGCTTTTCCTGTTCGACGCCGTACGGTACGGGGTGCACGGCCTGGCGCCCAAGGTGCGGCCCAGCGTTGACTCAGGCGCCTGATTCGGTCGTCCCCGACGTGCGTTCGAGTCCGGCCGCGGCGGATTGTTTTATCGACTCCAGAACCTCGCTGGCGATCTCCTCGATTGGCTTGTTCGTCACGCGGATGACACTCCACCCCGGGTGGCGGTCGAAAATCCCCTGCGCGTAGTCAAGCTCGTGCTGAACGTGACTCGCCTCGGCGTAGCGTCCGGTTGCCCCGCGGAAAAGGTCCTGCCGCGCCCTCCTCAGGTAGGCAAGGTGTGACGACTCCGTGGTCAGCGCCACCACCCTGGCCGGTTCGACCTCCGAAAGGGCTGCGGGCGGCGGAATGTCGAGGATTATGGGAATGTTCGCGACGAGCCAGCCCTTGAACGCGAGGTAGATGCTGAGCGGCGTCTTGAACGTTCGCGAGACGCCTACGAGCACGATCTCGGCCATGTCGAGGTCCTTCGTCCTCTGCCCGTCATCATGGCGAAACGCGAACTCCATCGCCTCGATTCGCTGGAAATACTCCTTGTTCAGCTCGCGAAACAGTCCGGGCTTCTCCGAGGGCGAATCGACGAAGCGCCGCGCGAGCTCCGCGAGAAGGGGGCCGAGCAGGTCGAGCGCTACGACACCCTGCAGGCGACAGTACTCCCCGAGGACCGTTCTGAGTGTGCCGGTCACGATCGTGTGGACGACGATGCCGTTGCATTCCCGGGCTTCGTCTACGACGCTCCGGATTTGCTGCTCGGTCCGGACGTTCGCGGCAAGACGGATCTCGGCTTTGTCCAGGCCGAACTGGGTCAGCGCAGCCTGAACCGCCCGATCCGCTGTGCCTCCGGTGCCGTCCGAGAGGATGAAGATCTGCAGCACGCTCATCGTGGGTCGGCGATGATGGTGGCCGGTCCGCTTATGTACGCTCCACCGCCCGACAATTCCAAGTGGGCGTCCCCGCGGAATCGAGGTGAATAGTCGCGGAGACGGGATGCATCGGCGATCGCGAGAGGGCACGTGCGTACCTTGGCTCGTGATCCCACCCTCCCGAACCGAACATCCCACGGCATGGAACGCATAATCGAGCCCTTCAGGATCAAGGTGGTCGAGCCCATCCGGATGACGACCCGGGCCGAGCGAGAGCAGGTGCTGCGCGACGCGGGCTACAACCTGTTCAAGATCCCGTCGGATGCGATCCTGATCGACCTGCTGACGGACAGCGGCACCGGAGCGATGAGCGCGGAGCAGTGGTCCGCGATGATGCGCGGCGACGAATCCTATGCGGGAAGCCCGTCCTTCGGCCGGTTCGAGGCCGCGGTCCAGGACATCTTCGGTTTCGCGCACGTCATCCCGACGCACCAGGGCCGGGCCGCAGAGAGGATACTCGCAAAGACGCTCGTGGGGCCCGGTGACGTGATCCCGAACAACACACACTTCGACACTACGCGCGCCAACCTCGAGGCAGCCGGGGCCACCGCGATCGACCTCCCGTGCGCCGCATCGAAAGACCTCTCCACGTCGCATCCGTTCAAGGGCAACATCGATCTGGAAGCGCTCGACCGGGTGCTGGAGCAGAACGCGGGGCGCGTGCCCTTCGCGATGATCACCGTGACGAACAACGGCGGTGGCGGTCAGCCCGTGTCAATGGAGAACATCCGCGAGGCGTCGAAGATCTGCCGGAGCCACGGTGTGCGGTTCTATCTCGACGCCTGCCGGTTCGCGGAGAACGCGTTCTTTATCAAGACGCGCTCCCCGGAATTCGCCGATGTGTCGCTGCTCGACATCGCCCGCGAGATGTTCTCTCTCGCGGACGGCTGCACCATGAGTGCCAAGAAGGACGGTCTGGCCAACATCGGGGGATTCCTGTGCACCAACGACGACGCGGTGGCCAGCCAGGAGAAGGAGCTGCTTATTCTGACCGAAGGTTTTCCCACGTACGGAGGGCTGGCGGGCCGCGACCTCGAGGCGATCGCCGTCGGCCTGTACGAGGCGCTCGACCTTCACTACCAGCAGTACCGCGCCGCGTCGACGCAGTATCTCGGAGACCGCATCTCCATGGAAGGTGTCCCGATCGTCCAGCCGCCCGGCGGACACGCCATCTACATCGATGCGCAGTCGATGCTTCCGAACATCCCGAAGTCCGCCTATCCGGGGCAGGCGCTCTCCATCGAATTGTACCGGCACGGCGGGATCCGATCTGTCGAGATCGGCTCCGTCATGTTCGGACGCCATGACCCGGCCACGGGGGCCGAGTCGCTGGCTCACAACGAGCTGGTCAGGCTGGCCATTCCGCGCCGAGTCTACACAAAGAGCCAGATCGACTACGTGGTCGAGTCGATCCTCGAAGTGAATCAGAAGCGGGACGGGGTGCGCGGCGTTAAGATCGTCTCGCAGCCGAAGACGCTGCGGCACTTCTCGGCAACGTTCGAGCCGCTGTAAAGGAAGGGTTGCCTCAGGGGAGGACGGGCTGCACCCACGCCGCCTCGAGCTCCCCCTGAAGTCCGTTCGACTTTATGCGAGAGGAGGTGACCTTTGCCCGGACATACAGCTCGTTGCCGCGGAAGGCGTAGCTGCCAACGGTGCCCCTGACTCGTTCCATCACCACGCCGATGTCGGGGCCCGCGTTCGACGCTTCCGTCCCCACGTCAGCGCCGGTGAAACGGGTGCCGATGAAGTCGATCGTGTACTCCACGCCGTCTTCGGGCTCGATCTCCACAGCCAGTGCCGTGCGCGTAACCTGGACGTCACGCAATTCGACCCCGCTCGACGCGTAGAAATCGCCTCGCTCCATGGCGGCGATCAGGCTGTCCGGCGTCAGCGATCGTGTTCGCACCTGGATCCAGCCACGTCCGGCGTTTGCCCGGTCCGGCGCCGATGTGTGATAGTGGTGGGCGTCGTCGACAGCGAGACCGTAGATGGCGTCGCGACCACGGCGAAGACGCTCCGTGAGGATCAGGTCCCACATCGCATCGGTGCCGATTCTTGCTGAGTCGCCGGCGTTGTGGACTGCCGGGTGGCCGTTGTACACCTCGAAGAATCGCTCCCCCGTTACCGCTGCAATCTCTTCGGCGGTGAGTGCCCACTGATAGTTTGGATGCGCGATGTGCGGGATCATCGGCCGGCCCGTGCGGCGTCGTTGATCCAGGACCGCGTCGACATTACGCTGCATCACCTCGACGACGCTGCTTCCGCCCCGCGGATCAATCCGCTCGGCTAGGTTGGTCGCGATGACGTGGACCGGTTTTCTCTCGAAACTGTCCGTGATCTCCTCAGCCTGGATGACGACGAAGGCGCCGGGCTGCTCGAGCAGCGAACGGTATTCTTCGAACGACTTCAGGCGCACCAGCGTGTTCGCATTCTCAGTGCGGTACTCGACCCAATCGGGCCCAAAGCGCTCGAGATAA
>JBFGEP010000081.1:0-7864 GCA_041580055.1 Rhodothermales bacterium
CGACGTCGTCTCGACGGACGACGTCAAGACCGCGCGCGACGTCTTTGGCCGGCACCGGTCTGACATGGTATTTTTGTGCGGGCTGGACGGCGACGCTTTCGAGTTCTCCAAGTATGCTCGGAGGCTCGAGGGGGATCGGGTGGTCGTCGTCGCCTACGTGGACGGAGCCGATGCGCCCGCTGCCCGCTCCGCACTCCGGGCGGGACTCGATGACATCGTAACGGACCGGCACGACCAGTACGAGCTGGATGCGACCGTTACGCTGACCGCGCGCCGGGCGGAACGTCGCAAACGCTGGGTCACGCTGGAACGAGAGCTGAGGGAGAGCGAAGGCAGGTTCAGGGCGCTGGCGGAGCATTCCACCGACATGATCAGCCGGCACGCACCGGACGGCACGTACACGTATGCATCGCCCGCCTGTCGGCGACTACTCGGTTACGAGCCGGAGGATTTGGTCGGAAGATCGGCATACGAGTTCTTCCATCCGGATGACGTCTCGACCGTCCGGCAGAGCCACGACAGCGTTCTCGAGAATCCGGACGTTCGGACGGTCGTCTTCCGGCTTCGTCGAAAAGACGGGCACTACGCGTGGTTCGAAACGACGAGCCAGATGGTGCGGGACGAGGCCGGGGCGGTATCCAGTATCATCGCGGTGACGCGCTCGCGCGATGACGATTCCCAGATCACCAGCTTCGCTGCTCGATGCCGAAGGGAGCTCATGAACACGCAGCGGCTGGCGAACATCGGGACGTGGTACTGGGATGTGGGGTCCAGCAGGGTGACCGTTTCGGACGAAGTCTATCGCGTTCTGGGTCTGGACCGTGACAGCGTCGACCTCACGCCGGAGCGATTCCTGCAGGTGGTGCATCCGCAGGACCGACATCTGCTGGAGGATCGGCTGGGGGCTGCACGGGATGGAGCGCCGTCGCTTCAGGTCTATTTCAGGATCATCCGGCCGGACGGCGAGATCCGGACGCTGTGCGGCCGCGGCGAGCGGGAGGAATCGGACGGCGTTCAGAAGTTCGTCGGCACCCTTCAGGACTTTACGGAGCTCGCTGCAGCCGAGGAGGCCCTTCTAGATCGAGAGGCGCAGTACCGCGCCATCCTGGAGACGACGGTCGACGGCATCATGACGATCGACGAGCGCGGTATCGTCGAATCGTTCAACAAAGCGGCGGAGAAGATTTTCGGCTACCGGTCGTCCGAGGTGATCAGCAAGAACGTCAGTATGCTGATGCCGCATCACTACGCGGAGGAGCACGACAACTATATCCGCACATACCTCGAGACGGGGCGCAAGAAGATCATCGGTATCGGACGAGAAGTGATCGGGCGTCGCAAGAACGGAACCACCTTTCCGCTCGAGCTGGCGGTGAGCGAGGTAGATCTCCAGGATCGGCGGATCTTCTGCGGCATCATCCGCGACGTCTCCGAGCGTCGCCAGCTGGAGCAGCAGATCCTGAACATCAGCGAGCAGGAGCGGCAGCGGATCGGCCAGGATCTCCACGACGGGCTCGGTCAGATGTTGACGGGCATCGGCCTGATCATGAAGAGCGTTTCGAAGCGCTTGAACGACCGCGGGCTCGAGGAGGCCGACGACGTCGAAGAGGTTACCGAGCTGATACGCGAAGCCGACGAGTTTGCCCGCAGTCTAGCGCGCGGACTGGTTCCGGTCGAGCTCGATTCCGGCGGACTGGCCTCCGCGTTCATGCGGTTGATGGTTAATGCTGAGAAGCTGTTTGGACTGGAGTGCTATTTCGAGCAGGTCGGTGGCGAGCTCGAGATCGACAACACGATCGCCACTCACCTCTACCGAATCGCGCAGGAGGCGTTGAGCAATGCGGTCCGACACGGGCAGGCGTCACAGGTCAGGGTGGTCCTCGCGACGGGTGAGGGGCACGTACGCCTCAGGGTGTTAGATAACGGTAGAGGGTTTCCGGAGAAGCTCGACAAGAATCATCCCGGAATGGGAATCAGAATTATGCGCCACAGGGCGCGCATCATCGGGGCCACGCTGGAGATTCGGAGCCGCGCAGAGGGAGGTACCGTCGTGGCGTGTACCCTCCCGCAGGCGGCCGCGCTCCAGGCAAACGTATGACGACAGAGAGGTCGTGACATGAACAAGATCCTGATTGTCGATGATCACCCACTCATGAGGAAGGGGCTGGCGCTTACCATAGACGCCGAGGCCGACATGACTGTCCGAGGTCAGGCGGCGAGCGCAGAGGAGGCTCTTGATCTGATAGACGAAGAGACACCCGATCTTGTGATCATCGACATATCGCTTCCGGGCATGAGCGGGCTTGAGCTCGTTAAGCACCTCCAGGCCGTTCATCCTGAGATCCGCATACTGGTCGTGTCTCGGCATGACGAGACGCTGTATGCGGAGCGAGCGATCCGTGCCGGCGCGCGAGGCTACATCATGAAGCTGCAGGCGGGCGAGGTCATCGCGAAAGCGATCCGGCGCGTGCTGAACGGCGGCATTTACGTCAGCGAGGAAATCAGCGAGCGGCTGTTGCTCGGTATTGCCACGGGCCGAGACAGCCTGACGAAGTCGCCGCTGGAGGTCTTGAGTGATCGAGAGCTGGAAGTGTTCGAGCTCACCGGCAAGGGTCACGCGACGCGCGAGATCGCCGAACGACTTCACCTGTCCGTGAAAACGGTCGAGTCGTACCGGGCCCGGATCAAGAACAAGCTGAACCTCACGACGGCCTCCGAGCTCATGCAGCACGCGGTGCAGTGGGTCGAGGGCGAGGGTGCCAACTAGGGCGGCGGCGGACGCCGGCCGGATGGCTCGCATGCCCGGCGGTATCTGATGGCCGTGCGCCTGCGTTCAGTCCGAGATGACAGATTTGTTCCACCCCTCGCTCCGCCGTGCTCAAAAAGTGCGTCGCCGACGCTCCGACGGACGCGTGCCCTACATGGTTTGACGGGGATTCCCCGGCGGTTGTCGGCTGCATCTCCTTACCCGGACCCGGGAAGCATCCCGTCACAGGTCCCGACTCCTTCTCGATAACTTCACTCTGTTGCGATCCGTCGCCCGACTCTACCTCAGTTCCTGACGACATGAGACAAGACCCGGTAGCTGCCTTCCAACCCTCCCGAGTGCTGGTGGCGGTTGACTTCTCGCCGCACTCGGAGTCCGCTCTCGAAAGCACCCTCGATTTTGTGGGTGACCGGCCGGTCGATTTACACATGGTCCATGTACAGGTGCTCTTCGACACGGCGGAAGAGGTTCCGACGGATGACAGGGAGATAACCGCCGAGATCGAGCGGCTGTACAATCGGGTCGCGAAAGAAATGAAGCTGCCGGGCACGTTGACCGCTCACTTTGCCGTGCAGCGGGACGTAGCGCCTGCCGCTGCGGTCCTTCGTTATGCCGCGGAGAACGAGATAGAGTTGATCGTCAGCGGCACTCACGGTCGGCGCGGCTTTCGGAGGATGATTCTCGGCAGTGTCGCCGAGGAGTTGGTCCGGTTGTCGACGTGCCCCGTGCTGACCATCAGCCGTGAGGCGGCGCACCACCTGGGCGAGCACATGAAGTCGATCGTGTGTCCGGTGGACTTCTCGGAGGAGTCGGCGCGTACGCTCGTAGCCTCGAAGTTCCTCGCCGCCGAGAACGACGCGACGCTCGAGGTCCTCCACGTGGTGGAAGAGAGCATGCATCCCGCCTTCTACAACACCGGCGTCTTCTCCGTTTACGACGTCAGACCGGATCTCGACACGAGGGCGGTCGAGGAAATGGAGAAACTGTTCGAGGAGTCGGCCGGTCCGGCCGTGGCGGCGACGTTCGCTTTGCGCCAGGGGCGTGCGTCTCGCGAGATCGTGGACTACGCTCGCGACCAGAGAAGTGACCTCATCGTGATGTCTACACACGGACTGACCGGTATTTCGCACGTACTGATCGGCTCGGTCGCCGAGAGTGTGGTGCGTACCGCGTCATGCCCTGTACTCATCTTCCCACGAGAACGAGTGAATGATTCGTCCGATGAAGGCTGAGAGAGGAAGATCCGGCGGCGCCTGCGGCCTCATCTGAGCGGCACGAGATGCTGGAAGTCAAATCGGTATTGGTCCCTGTTGATTCGTCGTCCGGATCGGAGGCCGCTCTGCACTTCGGGCGGAGGCTCGCCGAGAAGCGTAATGTCAGCGTGCGGGTCCTTCATGTCGCTCAGAGTAAGGCGGCCGCGAAGCGCTTCGAGGAGGATTTCTCGCCCCGACTCTCTGAAGTCGCAGATGCCGGGATCGATCTGGAGGTCACCGTCGTCACTCGCAAGCGCCCCGCCGAGGCGATCATCGAGCAATCGCAGGCGCTGGGCGTTGATGCCATTCTCATGGGCAAGCACGGATCGCGGACCACGGACCGCCTGCTCACATACCTCGGGGCTTATGGGCAGGTAATCGGCACGACGGCAGAGTATGTCGTCAGGACCGCAGACCGACCCGTACTCCTGACCAGCCCTCGTTTTGTGCACGGCCCGCTCGACATCCGGCGCATCCTCGTCGCTATCGATTTCTCTCGCCACACCCCGGCCGCAATTCGGCTTGGACGAGACCTCAGAGGATTTTTCGGTGCCGAGGTGGAGCTGCTGCACGTGCGCAACGGCAGCGCGTCTCCCGTGCCGCCGGTGCCCGAGCTGGAGACGCCGGGCGTCGACGACTGCCGCTTCGTGGTGCGCCGTGGCCAGGTCGATCGAGCAGTCGTAGAGAGGGTTCAGGAGCGCGGTATCGACCTGCTCGTGATCAACTCGCACGGGCACACGAGCGATCCACGCTCGCGTCTGGGCGAGGTGGCCGACAAGCTGATCCGGTCGGCACCGTGCTCGGTCCTCACGGTGAAGTCGTTCGGTCGACCGCTGGCCGTCCCCGACAATGAGGATCACGAGTTCACCGCGCGCCTGCTGGGCGAGATCACTGCGGCAACCTGACCCTCGCTGTCGGCGGCGCCGACAAGTCGTCGTACGTCGTGGCAGCCGTCGGGCTTTCACCGACACGATTCCTGCGGCTTGACTGCCCGGCGAGGTAGGGCATCCTGTTCCGTCCGTCGCCACCTTTGAAGGTATTCTTCGTACACCCGCCAGACGTCGGACCACCACGGTCTGTCGGCTCGATGGAGCCGGAGGTTGACATAGATGGCAGTCTTGAAAGACAAGCCCCGGTGGCGCGGCAACCGCGTGCGCAGACCGGAGGACGTTGAGCTCGAGGAAAGAAGGACGACCGAACCGACGGCCCGGGCGAAACGGCCGGTTCGCCACGGAAGGCGTACGCTCACCAAAGCAAGAGGGAAGGACTGGCACTCACACTATCGGCTGTCCGTGGAGGTGGGCCTTGCCGTTTCCCTTGCGATAGTCGTCTGGCTGATTCGCGCACCCATGTACCCCTCCGCGGAAACGTTCGAGGTCACGCTCGCCCAGCAGGAGGTCGTCAGGATGGAGGAAATCCAGCAGACCGAGCAGACGCTCAAACCTCCGCCGCCGCCCAGACCTCCGGTGCCGGTTGAGGTGGCCGACGATACCATCCTGGACGACGACGAGCTCGAGCTTGACGTTACGCTCGACCTTAACGAGGCGGTTGACTTCATCCCACCGCCTCCGCCGCCCGCAGCCGACGAGGAAGGGGGGCCCGAAGAGGATGTCTCCGAGATCTTCGTCGTCGTTGAGCAGATGCCTCAGATTATCGGAGGCCCGAACAAGATCTACGAATACCTCGAGTATCCGACGATCGCTCGCCAGGCCCAGATGGAGGGGCTTGTGGTTGTTCAGGTGGTCGTTGAGCCGGACGGAACGGGCTCCAACGCCGTAGTCGCCAAG
This sequence comes from Rhodothermales bacterium, assembly GCA_041580055.1. Taxonomy (GTDB): domain Bacteria; phylum Bacteroidota; class Rhodothermia; order Rhodothermales; family JABDKH01; genus JABDKH01. Next base: position 5,808 of record JBFGEP010000081.1, read on the forward strand.
TCGGCCGGCAAGGTACTGGACGAAGCGGCCCTCGAGGCCGTAAAGAAGCTTCGCTACGAGCCCGGCCGGCAGCGGGGCCGCGCCGTACGCGTCAAGCTCGCCATTCCGATCCGGTTCATGCTCAAGGAACGCTCCTAGCGAATGCGATGGCTTCGTTCGAGCGGATCGTCGTCGGCACTGATTATTCCGAGTGCTCCCGCGTGGCGCTTAAACAGGGCGCCGCCCTGGCTCGTGAGACGCACGCGGAGCTGCACGTCGTCCACGTCATGGACCTGCTCGGCGAAAATCCACTCGTCGACGTGTACCGGGCCGCCGTGGACGCGGCCGGGCTCCGTGAGACACTTCAGCAGAAGTCCGGGGAGTTGATGGAGTCGCAGCTCCGCTCGGCCAACGTCGCCGATCTGGATGTCGAGACGGCGCACATCGAGGGAGCCAGGGTCGCGGACACCCTGAGGCGGTACGCGGTGGAGCACAAGGCTCAGACAGTGGTCGTGGGTACTCACGGCCGGCACGGCGTCCGACGCCTCCTTGTTGGCAGCGTCGCCCGCGCCCTCGTCGCCTCGTCCGAGGTGCCGGTACTTGTCGCACGATCTCGCGAGTCGGCGTCGGTTTCTTTTCGGAAGATTCTCGCTCCGATCGACCTCTCTAAGAGCTCCATGCAGGGGCTTCTCGCCGCACAGCGACTGGCGTCGGCGCTCCACGGCACACTGGATTTTGTTCACGTCCTGGAACACTACGCGATTCCGGTCTCTCTTTCCGAGATCAAGACGATCCGCGACCTGGTTCCCGACATCGAGTCAAGGGTCCGGGATCTTGCGGAGCAGCGCATCGCTGAGCTGGAAGGCCCGTACATTCCGAACCGATTCCATGTGCGGGAAGGCGATCCGGCGTCGATCATCATCGCGCTTGCGGACGAGCTGAGCTCTGACCTGATCGTCATGACGCGAAGAGGCATGTCGGCCGGTCGGCGCTTCCTCGTGGGAAGTGTAACGGAGAAAGTCTTGCACGGCGCGGGCTGCTCGCTGTACGTGGAGCCGCTCGCGTAGGCGGCTGATCATCCCGCGGATGCACTGTCGCCGTCGTCTGGTCGAGGGATGTTCAGTTCACGAGATCGAGAAGGTCTCCGAACTCTTCCCGCAATGTCCGATAGAGTCGGTGCAGGGGCAGTCCGACGACCGTGTAGTAGTCGCCACGGACAGACGCAACGAAAGTGGCGCCCAGATCTTGCTGGATACCGTAGGCACCGGCTTTGTCCATGGGCGAGCCGGTCCGCACGTATGCCTCGATCTCGTCTCTGTCGAGCGGGGCGAAGCGAACGTCCGTCACCTCGCGTCTGACGACGCGGCGATTCTGATTTGCGTGCACGAGCGCGAATCCGGTGTACACCTGGTGCGTGCGGCCGCTGAGGAGCTCCAGCATCCGGATGGCATCGTCTCGATCCGCGGGCTTCCCGAGGATGTGGCCGTCGAGGACCACGATGGTGTCGGCACCCAGCACGAGAGCATCGCGCCGCCGCTGAGCCACGGCCTCGGCCTTTCGCAGCGAGAGGTGTTCCACCGTATCGGCGGGCGTCCAGCCGGGCTCCGGCTCCTCCGACACTGTCTCCGCATCGACCGAGAAGTTCAGCCCGAGAACTTCCAGCAGGTGGCGCCTGCGCGGCGACGTCGAAGCAAGAATGAAGGGGATCCGCGTTCGCAAGGTGAGACGGGGTTGCCTGGCACCCCGCAATATACTGTAGCATCGTCTCGCCCGCGGACGACGTGGCGGATTGACTACCGCCGCTGGTGCGGGTAACTTCTGCGCCGTTCCGGAACGAGGCGGCCCGGCCGCCAGTGCCGATCTTCGCCCGCGGTTCTGCAACAAGCGATCTCCTGCTCGTGTCATTCAAATCACCATTCGAGCGATGAGATCGCTTAGCCGGCTTCTGGCGTCGGCCGGGGCAAAGGAGGGCGACGCCTTCAAGCGCGTTCACCTGCCGGGCATCGATCATCTTGCGAGCGGTGTCGTCGCCGCGATCCTGGGATTCACCCGGCTGATAACGCGGAGCAAGATCGCCG
>JBFGEP010000082.1:0-7856 GCA_041580055.1 Rhodothermales bacterium
ACCTCTTCGACTCGCAGGATGCGCTGATCCGTGTCGACATGAGCGAGTACATGGAGAAGTTTGCGGTGAGCCGTCTCGTCGGTGCGCCTCCCGGCTACGTAGGCTACGAGGAGGGCGGACAGCTGACCGAGAAAGTCCGACGCAAGCCGTACTCGGTGGTGCTGCTCGACGAGATCGAGAAGGCCCACCCGGACGTATTCAACATCCTGCTGCAGGTGCTCGACGACGGCATACTCACGGACGGACTCGGGCGCCGCGTCGACTTCCGGAATACGATCGTCATCATGACGTCCAACATCGGGGCCCGGGACCTCAAGAACCTCGGGAAAGGAATTGGCTTCTCGCAGAGCGACGTCGAATTCGACTACCAGACGCTCAAGAGCACGGTCGAGGACGCCCTCAAGCGCGTCTTCAATCCCGAATTCCTGAACCGGATAGACGACGTGATCGTCTTCCACCCGCTCGAGAAGAAGCACATCTTCGAGATCATCGACCTGATGGCGGCGGAGCTCTTCGGCCGGGCCCAGAACATCGGGATCCAGGTCGAGCTCACGAAGCCGGCGAAGGAGTTCCTCGTGGAGAAAGGCTACGACGCCAAGTTCGGCGCCCGCCCCCTGCGCCGTGCCATCCAGAAGTACATCGAGGATCCGATGGCGGAGGCGATCCTCGGCCACGACCTCGGCGAGGGCGATCTCATCACGATCAGCTACTCGTCCAAGCAGCCCGAGGAGCTGAGCTTCAAGACGAAGAAGGCCAAGAAAGCGGCAGCGGCCGAGGAGAAGCCGGAAGACAACGGTGCCGAGAGTGCGACTCCCGAGACCCCCGCGGAGGAAGAGGAGAGCGCGAGAGAATAGCGGCCACCGACCGTAAGAAGGTTGAGCCCTGTCGGACGCCGGCAGGGCTTTTCTTTTTCACCCTACGCGCGCCTTCCTCGGCCCGTCACGTGGCGCAGCACGGACGGCCGCTCCTCCTTGATCAGTCGCCGCAACACAAGCGCAACGAACGCGCCCGCGAAGAAGCCGCCGACATGAGCGCCGTACGCCACGCCTCCGGTCATGCCAGCCGACCCCAGGGAGCCGAACCCCTCGACGATCTGCATCAGGATCCAGAGGCCGATCACGAGAACCGCCGGCACGGACACGACGAAAAAGAAGAACAGCGCCTGCACGCGGTTCCTCGGAAATAGCATCAGGTATGCGCCCATCACGCCGGAGATCGCACCCGAAGCACCGAGGTTCGGAATGACGCTGTCCGGGGCGATCGCCACCTGGGCGACGGTGCCCGCAAGCCCGCTTGCGAAGTACAGCAACAGAAACGCTCCCCTGCCGAATCGGTGTTCGATGTTGTCACCGAATATCCAGAGGTACAGCAGGTTGCCGAACAGGTGGAAGTACCCGCCATGCATGAACATGGCCGAGATGACGGTCAAATAGATCGGCGTCGGGCCGGGCGCCTGCGGGACCGTGGCCACTTCGCCGGCTATACCCTGCGGCGTGACCAGGTCCACTCCGTTCGTCAGCTCGTACGGTATAACGCTGTATCCGTACGTGAACGCGTTGGAGGCTCCTCCCTGCTGCAACAAAAAAAACACCAGAAGATTCGCCGCGATCAGAGCGTACGTCAGAACGGCGGGCGTGCTGAGATGACGGTCGTCGTCGCCGATCGGAATTAGCATGGGGGCTCACTTCGGTTGCAGATACGCACGCGTAATATATTGACTGCCGGCCGGCGAACTGCGACTGAACGTGAAAGACGAGCATGCCCATTCGGCAGATCACAATCATCGGCGTCGGACTCATCGGCGGCTCCCTGGGAAAGGCGTGGAAGTCTGCCGGGCCCGATGCTGCCATCACCGGAGTGGACCGCAGTGACGTTCTCGAACGAGCTCTGGCCGCCGACGCCATCGATGCGGCCGCCGAGGATGCGGCCGAAGCAGTCGCCGAGTCCGACCTCGTGGTTCTGGCCACACCGCTGTCCGCCATCGTTCACAACCTGTCTCTGATCGCAGAGGCTCTGCCACCCGGCGCGATCGTGACGGACGTAGGATCTGTCAAGGGGCCGATTGTCGATCATGCACGCGGCGTTCTGCGGCCGGACACGCTGTTCGTCGGAGGCCATCCTATGGCGGGCTCCGAGCTCGGGGGTATCGAGCACGCAAGCCAGTTTCTTTTCGAGAACGCGACGTGGGTCCTGTGCCCTGGGCAATCCGACACCGGCGACGCCCGCTATACCGAGCTGGTGGACCGCGTCCAGTCAACTGGCGCCCGGGCGGTCGTCATGTCGCCGAAGGAGCACGACGAGATCGCTGCGCTGGTGAGCCACGTGCCACAGCTGCTGGCCGTCGCCCTGACGAACACCGTCGGATACCGCAACGACAGCAACCCGAATTACCTGAAGCTGGCTGCCGGAGGCTTCAGGGACCTGACGCGCATCGCGGGCTCCGACGAGAGCATGTGGCGTGACATCCTGGCGGCAAACCACGGTTCGGTTCTCGACGCCCTCGCGCTGCTTTCGGCCGAGATTCAGCGAGTCCGAAATCGACTCGTGGAGGAGGACTTCGAGGAAGTCCGATCGCTGTTCTCGCGCGCCCGGGAGACCCGGGACACGATCCCGCGAGACTCGAAGGGTTTCATCGCTCCGCTGGCGGACGTCTACGTGCACGCCGACGACCGGCCCGGGTGGATCGCGTCCCTCGCATCGATCCTCGCCGACGAAAACATCAACATCAAGGACATGGAGCTGCTCAAAATCCGTGAGGGCACCGGCGGCACGTTCCGACTGAGCTTCGCCGACAGGGCCACCGCCACATCGGCCGTGGAGATACTCGCGGCCAATGGACTCGTCGCCTACACGCTCGACTGAGCCGCCGTGACTTGACACAAGCTTCTTGGCGGGACCCGGGCGACAGATGTATAATGCCTCGCCGGAACCCATCCCGACCCTACTATGACCGACGCCCCCACCAAGCAGACCCCGCTGCACGAGCGGCACCTGGCGCTCGGCGCGCGCATGGTTGAGTTTGCCCAATTCGATATGCCCATCCAGTACGGCGGCATCGTCGAAGAACACATGGCGGTCCGCACGGCTGCGGGGATGTTCGATGTCAGTCACATGGGCGAATTCCGGATCCGTGGACCCCGCGCGTTCGACCTCCTGCAGGGCCTCGTGACGAACGACGTCTCGAAGATGTACGACGGCCGTGCGATGTACACGGTCATGTGCTACCCGCACGGCGGAATCGTCGACGACCTCATCGTCTACCGCCTTTCGGAGGAAGACTTCCTGATGGTCGTAAACGCGGCCAACATTGAGAAAGACCTCGAGTGGGTGACCTCGAACAACGGCGCGGGAGCGGACGTCGAGAACGTATCCGACTCGGTCGCCCTCATCGCCGTCCAGGGCCCCGCCGCGACGGGCATCGTTCAGTCGCTCACCGACCTGCCGGTGTCCGACCTCAAGTTCTACCACTTCCTGCAGGCTCCGGCCGGTACATTTTTCGGATGCGAGACCGCCCTCCTCTCCCACACGGGATACACCGGAGAAGCAGGACTCGAGATCTACTGCGACCCGGATCATGCGGGTCACGTCTGGGACGCCATCCTCAAGGCCGGCCGCGAGCAGGGGCTGAGCCCCGCGGGTCTCGGCGCGCGCGACACCCTGAGACTGGAGGCCGGCTACTGCCTCTACGGAAACGACATCACGGAGAATACCAATCCGATAGAGGCCGGCCTCGGCTGGATCACCAAACCGGACAAGGGTGACTTCATCGGACGCGAGGCCATCGTGAAGCTGAAGACCGAGGGCGCCTCCCGGAAGCTCATCGCCTTCAAGATGAGCGAACGCGGGATTCCACGGGCCGGGTACGACATTCTCGGCCCGGACGGGTCGCCCGCAGGCAAGGTGACGAGCGGAAGTCAGTCGCCGGTGCTGGAGTGCGGGATCGGGCTCGGCTACGTGCAGAATCAACCCGAGCTGACGACCGTCGGCTCGGAACTGAAGATCGCCGTCAGGTCAAGATCGCTCTCGGCCGTCGTGGCGAAGCCCCCTCTCCACAAGACGGAATGAGAGACCACCCGACGGAGCCCACCAGATGAACGTCGAGGTATTTCTCACATCCAACAACGTCACCGAGCAGGACGTCCAGGACAGGGTCGTCGTGGTGGTCGACGTCTTGCGAACCAGCACCACGATAGCGAGCGCGCTGAAGAACGGAGCTCGGGCCGTTGTGCCCGCCGCGGATATGGGCGAGGCCAGCGGCCTCGCCTTGGCGCTCGATCCGGCGAGCTACCTGCTGGGCGGCGAAAGAGGAGGACGAACCATCGAAGGCTACCGGTTCGGCAACTCGCCGCACGAGTACCGGACCGATGTCGTCGCCGGCAAGACCCTGATACTGAACACCACGAACGGCACGCCGGCCATCCGTCGCTCGCGCAGCGCGGCTCACCTCCTCGTGGGCGCCTTCGTCAACGCCGATCAGGTCGTCGACTTCCTTCGCGACCGGAACATGGACCTCGTGATCGTCTGCGCGGGCTGGAGAAACCGCGTCTCGCTCGAGGACACGCTTTGTGCCGGGATGCTGCTCGATCGCATCTGGGACGGGGTCGAGCCTGACAACACGACGGACGCCTCCCACATCTCGTTCACGTTGTACCAGAAAGACCGTGAAGACATCCTGGCGGCGGTCCGCCGGTCGCGCCACGGAAGCCGACTGGCCGCGATGGGCCGCGAAGAGGACGTCGAGATCTGCGGATCCGTGAATACGGTCCCGATCCTGCCGTACTACCGCGACAGCCGGCTGACGGCGTACGGGAGCAGCACAGGGTAGCCGGCGCCGCGTTCGCTGGACTCAGCCCTCAAACTGCCTTAGTTTCCGGTGGCGAAACTCCCACCTGCAGGCGCGTGGTCTATCCCGGTACCATGAAGCCATCCCCGGCCAACAACAGAAGAACACCGTCCCAGCAGAAGGGCGACGGCGGCCGCGTTACGCCGCAGCGTAAGAAGGAGGTGCTCGGTCTCATCTTGATGGTCGTGGCCGTGCTGATGGCGTTTGCGGTGCTGAGCTACAGCGAGTACGACCAGAACCTGGCGAGGAATTTCTCTCTTCGGGAAGCACTCAACCCCGGCGACAACCGTGCCGAGAACTTCCTCGGATTGATAGGAGCGTGGATCGCACACGGCCTCGTGTTCAACTTCCTCGGTTATGTGGTCATCGTTCTGCCCGGGATCCTTTTCGCCGGGGGGTACCTGAGCTTCCGAAACCGCAGTCCGGTCTACTTCCCCACGCTGGCCACGCTCGTCTTCATCGCGGGCTTCGTCGTGGCCGCGATCTTCGGGTGGCTGGCGCTTGAGCCGGCGGAGCTCGACACCGACGTGTGGAGTGGCCGGTGGGGCTTCGGCACCGCCGCCTGGATGGTTAGAGTGTTCGGCACGTACGGCGCTATCATTCTCCAGCTCCTGACCCTGGCGGTCGTCATTCTGCTCATGGTCGACCGCGACATCCAGAAGTCCATGGATCGCATCGAGGACGCCGTCTTCGCCATGAAGGAGAACATCAAGGACTGGACGGCTCGCAATCGGGCGCACCGCCAGAAGCGTCGGGAGGTTTTGAAGGAGCAGAAGGTCGAGCGCAAGAAGGCGCGCGAAGACCAGAAGCAGAAGATCCTCGATACGCCGGCGGTCGAAGAGCCGAGAGAGAGCCGGCCCGCCCAGCACCGCGTTTCGCAGGCTCGTATCTACGATCCCCGCGCGCGGGACGAGCGTACCCTCGAGCCGCCCTCCACGGTGAGGGCTGTTCCGCCCGCAGATCGCACGGCGGGGCCGGCGCCGCTGCCGGAGGCGAGCAGCGACGACCTCGAGCTGAAGGTGGCCGTCCGAAAGGAGGAGCAGCGAACCGATCACGTTCATCGGCCGGTCGGAGAACCGGCGGAAGAGCGCGAGTACCGGATGCCGGCCCTGAACCTTCTCGACACGGCCGACGAAGGCGAGGTGCAGATCGACTATGACGAGCTCGAGGAGAACAAGCGCATCCTGCTCGACAAGCTGGCGATGTACAACATCGAGATCACGGACATCAAGGCGATCGTCGGGCCAACCGTTACGCTATATGAGCTTACGCCCGCGCCGGGCGTCAAGATCAGCCGCATTACGGCACTGGAGGACGATCTCGCCATGGCGATGGCTGCCAGGGGCATCCGCATGATTGCGCCCATCCCGGGCAAGTCGGCTATCGGCGTCGAGATCCCGAACCGGCACCGCGAGCTCGTCCGCGTTCGCGAGATCATCGGCACGACCAAGTTCAACGCCGCGCGAATGGAGCTGCCGCTGATCCTCGGCAAGTCCATCGAGGGCGAGGTGTTCATCCGCGACCTCTCATCGATGCCGCACCTGCTGATCGCGGGCGCCACCGGGTCGGGCAAGTCCGTCGGGCTGAACGCCTGCATCGCCGGACTGCTGTACGCGTGTCACCCGGCGAACCTCAAGTTCGTGATGATCGATCCGAAGAAGATCGAGCTCCAGCAGTATGCGCGAGTCATCGATCACTACCTCGCGATGCCCGAGGAGACGATCGATCCCATCATCACGGACATCTACCAGGCGCTCGGGACACTGAAGAGTTGCGAGAAGGAGATGGAGCATCGCTACGACCTGCTGTCCGATGCCAAGGTTCGCAGTCTGAAAGAGTACAACGCGAAGTTCGCTCAGGGCCGCCTCGAGGGCGAGCACAGGCACCTGCCGTATATCGTGGTCGTCGTCGACGAGCTTGCCGATCTGATGATGACGGCCGGCAAGGACATCGAGGGCCCGATCGCGCGCCTTGCGCAGATGGCGAGAGCCGTAGGCATACACTTGATCCTCGCAACACAGCGCCCCTCGGTCGACGTTATTACCGGGCTCATCAAGGCCAACTTTCCGGCCCGGATCGCCTATCAGGTTGCGTCAAAGATCGACTCGCGCACGATCCTCGATCAGAACGGCGCCCAGGGCCTCGTGGGCAACGGGGATCTCCTGTATATGCTCGGCAGCAGCATTGTCCGGCTGCAGGGCCCCTTTGTTTCGATCGACGAAGTCGAGCGCCTTACGCTATACATAGAGCAGCAGCGAGGCGTTGGACCGTACATTCTCCCGTCGATCGAAGAGACGTCGGATGTCGGAAGCCTGGGCGGTGCCTACGGTGCCGGCGACCGCGACGACCTTTTTGAGGATGCTGCGAGGGTGATCGTCCGAAGCCAGCAGGGCTCGGTATCTCTTCTGCAGCGCAAGTTGTCCGTCGGCTACTCGCGGGCCGCTCGCATCGTCGACCAGCTCGAGGACGCCGGCATCGTGGGGCCGTTCGAGGGCTCCAAGGCCCGGCAGGTGCTCGTCGCCGACGAGATCGAGCTGGATCAGCTGCTCAGCTCCGATGCCGCCGGCGCCTCGTAGGCCGCTGTTCGTCACTTCCAATCCGTCGATTACACTGATACCCGATGACTAAGAACAATCCGCTCGTTGCCATTCTGATGGGCAGCGAATCTGATCTGCCCGTAATGAAGGGCGCTGTCGACATCCTGAACGAGTTCGACATTCCGTTCGAGATCCGCGTGCTCTCCGCCCACCGGACGCCCGAGGAAACGGCCGAGCTGGCAGCCGGAGCCAGGGACCGCGGCATCCGCGTGTTCATCGCAGGCGCGGGAGGCGCCGCGCACCTGGGTGGCGTTATCGCCGCGTTCACACCGCTTCCGGTGATCGGCGTGCCTGTGCCGAGCCCCCACCTTGGCGGCCTCGACTCTCTGCTGTCGATCGTGCAGATGCCCAGTGGCGTGCCCGTGGCCTCGGTGGCCATCGGAGGATCCAAGAACGCGGCGCTGCTGGCCATCCAG
>JBFGEP010000083.1:0-7699 GCA_041580055.1 Rhodothermales bacterium
ACGTCCGGCGCGGCCCCAGCAGCCAGTAGTCGGCGCCGGCCGCCATGGCACGCGAGCCCAGGTGCATCACGTCGGCGTGGCTCACGTCGCTGTAGCTAAAGACGGCGGCATCGATCTCGTGCTCCCGGATCAGATCCTCCAGCTCCGCCTCCGGCTCGATGAGAATGCCCTCGGGGTAGAGCTCGCCCGCGAGCTCCGCCGGATATCGGCGGTCACTGATGTTGGGTATCTGAGCCGCCGTGAAGGCGATGACATCGTATTCCGGATTGTCTCGGAAGAACACGTTGAAGTTGTGAAAGTCGCGGCCTGCCGCGCCGAGGATGAGTACGCGCTGGGACATGTGGTTTTGGAGTGGAGAATGCGGTGGGTACGCCGCCGTGAGTTTCGGCCACGTGCGGGACATCTTCAACGTTTCAGCCTATCCCGCAAGAATCCCCTACGGGCCGCCTGCTCCTCCCGGCCGGGCGCAGGCCTACTCCAGCCCGATCGCGACCGAGATGACGAGGAAAACCGCGGATGTTGCCATCAGCAGCAGGAACAGCGGAAACATGAACTTCAGCCACTTCTCCCACGGGATCACCGCGAGACTGAGCATCGCCATCAGAACGCCCGACGTCGGGATGATGGTGTTCGAGAAACCGTCGCCGCAGGTGAAAGCGAAGACGGCCGTCTGGCGCGTCAGCCCAAGAACGTCCGCAAGCGGCGCCATGAGGGGCATCGTCACGGCCGCCTGGCCCGAACCCGAGGGAATGAAGAAGTTCAGGAACGTCTGGACGATCAGCATCCCGAGCGCCGCGAGGTACTTCGGGAAATACTGCAGCACCCCGGCCGCCCCATAGATCAGCGTATCGAGGATCTGGCCGTCGTCAAGTACGACCTGGATGGCGCGTGCGAAACCAACCACCAGTGCCGCAACCACCATCTCTTCCATGCCCTTCACCGTCGCCTTCGCGGCATCCATCACAGACATGCGTGACACGACGATTGCGACCAGTCCCATGAGGATGAAGCCGCCGCCCATCTCGGCCAGCCACCAGCCCATCGACTGGATCGCGTACAGGATGAACCCGAAGATCACGACGCACGAAATGAGTATGATCAGATGCCGGTTGTTGAACTCCTCCTCCATCTGGTCGTGCTCCGACAGATCGAAGTCGTCGTCCGGCATGACGGACAGCGACCGGTCCCGCTTGACGCGGGCCCCGTATCTCAGCACGTACGAGAGCGTGACGGTCAGGCACGTCGCGAGGAAGACTAGCCTGAACGGGATCTGGCTGTTGAGAGGCAGCTCGGCGATGCCCTGGGCGATGTTCACCGTGAACGGGTTGGTCGTCGCGGCCGCGAAGCCCACCTCGGCGGCCACAATCACCAGCGCCAGCCCGAACACGCGGTCGTAGCCGAGCTCCTTGGACACCAGCAAAAACAGGGGTACCAGCGGTATGAATTCCTCGCCCATACCAAGCGTCGACCCGCCGATCGCGATGAACGTCATCAGCACGATCGTGAGCAGCGGACCCGAATCGCGGAAGCGGCCGAGCAGCTTGTGCAGCACGGCCACGATGGTGCCGGTACGCTGGAGAATGCCGAACACGCCGCCGATCACGAAAATGAAAAAGATGATGTCGGCGGCGGCCTCCATGCCGCGCGGGATCGCACTCAAGAAGCCCTCGAGGCTCACGGGCGACGCGTACCCCTCCACCGGCTTACCGAAAACGAGGCCGTCCATCGCGTAGCGCTTCGGGATCCGCTCAAAGCTGTCCGCAACGATCACGTTCCTCTCGAGCGGGCCCACCTGGATGGTCTCGCGCTCATACGATCCCGATGGCACGAGGTAGGTCAGGACGCTGCAGAAGAGCACGACCCCCGTGAGGAGCGTGAATACGTGCGGGACCTTGACGCGGTCGAGGATGGATCTGGACACGGGCTCGAATCCGGTTTGCTGCGGGAAAGCCGGAAGATAGTCTCGACGCCGCGGACTCGCCGGGCGCCGGCACTACCACACCGACCAGATCGCGATACCGCCTCGTGCTCAGGCGGCTTCGCCTGCCGTATCGGTTTCAGCCGCAGATCCGCCCTTCAGCCGGGCGCCGTACAATACGCCAACGACGCCGAGGATCGGATTGAGCCACGTGAGCCAGCCCGGCTGAATTCCGTTCGCCATCGCTTCGAACATCGGCACCTCGTCGGGCCGGCCGGAAGCGACTTTTTCGATGGCCATCTCCGAGACGATTGTCAGGAGGCCCAGCACCACAACGATACCCAGGAGGATCTGCACCGCACGCTCGGTCCTACCGATCCACTTGCACGTGTATCCTCCGACCACAGCCGCGACAAGTCCTATCACGATACTGACGGCGATCCAGCCTCCCGTCACCTCCCAGGAACCGGGTTGGAAGGCTCCGTCGACGCCGAAGCCCATCCAGGCGACGGTCATTGCAGCGAAGAGGACGAGCGCCATGACGATGTAACCGGCGATGGCGGCAAGAATGTTTCTGAGCATTGTGAACCTCCTGAGTCGATCGTGCGCGGCCTCAAGGTAAGGGATCCTGCACGGAATACTGCACGGTGCGGGTACCGGATAGCGCCCAAAACGCTCGTCGTTCGGTCGCTGCCGGGCTCACAGGCCCGCACGTGCCGGCCGCTTCGGGCGATTATCTTCATTGACTTGCTCGGAGGGCTCGGTTATACTGTCAAAATCGGCCTATACGCATCAAAAACGGCGCAGGTCACACTCATCTTGCGCGCATCTAAAATCAAAGTTTTGAGGTCTCTCGTATGCGATCAGTTACAGTCTTGACACTCGCAATCGTTCTCGCCGTCGGCGCCTCTTCCGCGTCGGCGCAGGACACCGAGTACAATCTGACCGTCCCCACGTCGGACGATATCAACGTAGGCTACAATACGGGTATCCATTCCGGAGCGCGTGACATCGCCGGCCCGCTCGATGGCGACGGTGACGGCTTCTATGAGATCTACGTCGCCGACTACTCAGGAGGCGGTCGCGTTCACGTGGTCGAGAACGTAGCTGCGGACGTCTGGGAGCTCGTTTACAGCACGCCCGTGCTCGACTCCACGGCGACGACCAACAACATCCGCACGATGACGGCTGGCGACCTCGATGGAGACGGAAAGAGCGAGATCTACTTCCTTTCCGGTCGGAACTTCAGCGCGACGAACCCGAACATCAACGACTACCCGCCGGGTCTGTACGTTTTCGAGAACGTCGCGAATGATGACTGGGGCGCCGGCCCGGCTACCGTGTTTGAGTTCAACGGTGACCTGCCGGACCGCTGGCGCGCAGAGCGGATGGAGGCTGTTGACGTGGACGGTGACGGCCGCGATGAGCTGCTGTTCGGCAACAACGGCTCCTCGAACGACGACGACACCTGGTACGTGATCGGAACCAGCACCGACATCGGCTCGGGATTCGAGGTGTTCACCGAGGAGCTGAAACTGGCTTCCCGGTCGACCAACTATGACTCTCAGGACCGTGGCGGAGGAAGCCCCTACGCGGCGCATGCGGCCGACCTCGACGGTGATGGCGTGTGGGAGATCGTGTTGCATTCTTGGAACTGGTACAACTTCACCCATGCGCGCGCTACCGGTCCGGACACCTACACCACGCCCGAGGCCGAGAGCCTGACGAACATCTTCCTGCAGGCCGCCTTTCCCGATGACCAGGTAGCGTTCTTCGGCTGCGCAGTCGTCGATGTGAACGGTGACAACGACCACGAAGTCTTCTGCGGAAACCTGCAGACAGGCGACGTCAGCGTTATCAACTACGAGGCCGGGGAGAACACCCTCGAGGTTACTGCCGACAACGTAGCCGTGGGTCTGCTCGAAGGGCTTTCCTCCCTTGGCATCGGTGCGGGAGACCTGAACGGGAACGGCCAGATGGAAATCTTCGGTACGGGCCCATCCTACACCGCGGGACAGTTCCATGACGGAGCCGATCCCGGCTGGGTCAACCGGTGCGAATACCAGGGCGGCGACGTCGAGGACAGCGCAAGCTATCTCTGCGATCGCCTCTTCTTCCCCGACGAGCGACTCGAGGCCAAGTTCATCCGGGTCGAGCGCGATTCGGCGGGCACCATGACCGTCTATCACGAGGACGGCGTGCAGGGACCCGAGTTTGTGTCCAAGTTCGCCTACCTCGGCGATGCCGACATGGACGGCAAGAACGAGCTGGCGTTCGCCTTTCAGGGCGTGGACGACTCGACCTACGTGATTGACGAGGTCTGGAACGCGGATTCCCTCCGGTACGAGCGCACGACCCGGAGCGCGGTCGCCAACGCAGGCCGGACGTTTATGAAGGTGATCTCCGGCGGAGGCGATGTCGTCAGTATCGAAGACGAGTGGATCATCGTTCCGAGCGACTACAAGCTCTTCGACGCCTATCCGAATCCGTTCAATCCGACGACGACCTTCTCGTTCGAACTGCCGATCGACAAGAGCGTCCGACTGAACGTGTACGACGTTACGGGCCGGCTCGTCCGTGCGCTCATCAGCGACCAGACGCTCGCGTCGGGTCGTCACGAGGTCGAGTGGGACGGCACGAACGACGCCGGATTCGAGGTCGCCTCGGGCACCTACGTCTACTCACTCGAGTACGGCAACTTCCGACAGAGCAAGTCTGTGGTGCTCCTCAAATAGAGGTGCGCAGCGTCTGAACTTGAAGGGAGGGGCCGACAACCCCTCCCTTCTGTGTCTTACAAACCGCTGTGGCGCACGGGAACGGGCGACTGCCTCGAATCACCCGGCCGATTTGCTTATAATCTCACTCCAGCACTCGGAGTCCAGAAGCAGAGCAACCTTTCTCCTATGAACTCTCGACACCCGTGGACACGCCTCGCTTCGAACCGGACCCTCCGGTCTGTCGCGTTGCTCCTCAGCACCAGCCTTTTCCTCGCAGCCCCGGCGCTGGGTCAGGGAAAGATCGCCGGCCGCGTGACGGATGCCGCCAGCGGCGAGCCCCTCATCGGAGTCAACGTCCTGATCGATGGCACGATGCAGGGAACCGTAACGGACGTCGACGGCAACTACATCATCCTCAACGTGCGGCCGGGCGACTATACGCTCGTGTTTTCGTACATCGGATTCAGCCGTCACACGGTTTCCGGCGTCCGCGTTACGACGGGACAGACGACACGCTACGACGTTAGCATGCGAGAGGAAATCATAGAGGGTGAAGAAATAATCGTTCAGGCGGAACGTCCGCTGATCCAGCGGGACCTGACGGCCTCCAAGAAGACGGTTGTGGCCGAGGAAATCGAGTCGCTGCCTATCGAGAGCTTCTTCGGCGTGCTACTGACGCAGGCGGGCGTCAACACCGGCCCGGGCGGCGAGATACATATCCGCGGCGGCCGCAGCAACGAGGTGGCCTACCTCGTGGACGGAATGTCGGTCGGTAACCCCTTCAACACCAACGGCCTGGCCACGAGCGTCTCGACGGAAGCCATCCAGGAGATGACCGTGATCTCGGGCGCGTTCAACGCCGAGTACGGGAAGGCCATGTCGGGCATCGTGAACCTGGTGACGAAGGAGGGCGGCGATCGCTACACGGGATCGATCAGCGCCTGGGGCGGAACGACGGTCACCTCGAACGACGACATTTTCTTCACGCCGTCCAAGCTCGCCTTTCGGAACTACACGCTCGAGGCCAGTCTGAGCGGCCCGGTGCCGTTCTGGAAGAAGCTTCGGTTCTTCGCCTCCGTGCGACACGATGACGACGAGGGATACATCTACGGCAAGCGCGAGCACGCGCCCGGAGACTCGGCCAATTTCAACGTGGACCCATGGTACTACGAGCTGCAGGGTGAGCCGGTGTCACCCGGTGACGTAGGCCCGGTCGACGCGGAAACGGTGCCAATGAATCCGAACCAGAGCACCAACTTCATAGGCAAGCTTTCTGTGCGACCGTTCGCCGGCACCAAGCTCGAGTACTCGTTCCTGCTGGATCACGATGAGCGGAAGCCGTTCGACTTCGCAGACAGATACAACCCGGACGGCTCGAACAAGAACTACAGCCAGGCAACAAACCACAGTATT
Source organism: Rhodothermales bacterium (assembly GCA_041580055.1). Classification (GTDB taxonomy): domain Bacteria; phylum Bacteroidota; class Rhodothermia; order Rhodothermales; family JABDKH01; genus JABDKH01. The sequence continues at coordinate 6,049 of JBFGEP010000083.1, forward strand.
CACTGGACGCACACGATAAACGAGCGAACGTTCTACACGCTTCGCCTCTCGTACCAGCTCCAGGACTTCGAGAGCTACCTCTACCGGTGCGACGAGGCATGCCGGACAGGACAGGCACCCGTAGATCCCAGATACGTGTCCACAGGTGCGATCCTCGGTTTCCCGGGCAACAACTTCTCTTTTGGCGGGGACGACAAGGGTCACATTTACGAGACGTCCCGAACCTTCCGCGCCAAGTTCGACATCACGAAACAGTTCGGAACCATTCACGAGGCCAAGGCCGGCTTCGAGGCAGAGCTGACGAGCCTGGACCGCGAGAACTTCGTCGTCCTTTTCGACAACGACCAGTTCCGCGAGCCGACGATCCCTGTGATCGATTCGCCGCTTCACGATAAGTACGAGGGCCAGAACGTCGAGCAGCTCGCGCTTTATGCGCAGGACAAGCTCGAATTCGAAAACTTCATCATCAACGCCGGGGTGCGCGTCGAACACTTCCGACCGAACGGTTTCACCGTTGCCAACCTGCTCAATCCCCCTGAGCCGGGCCTCGACGGCCAGCAGACGACCGAGCGGCTCATCGCGGCCGATAACAAGACGTACGTTCTCCCACGCATCGGCGTCTCGTTCCCCGTCACAGACCGCGGCATCCTGCACTTCTCGTACGGCCATTTTGCGCAGATGCCGCCGCTTCGCAACCTGTATGTAAACCCCGAATTTGAGTTCGGTGCCGGTGAGACACCGACATTCGGAAACGCAAACATGCGGCCGGAGCGAGCCGTCCAGTACGAGATCGGCCTGCAGCAGCAGCTCGGCGACCAGCTCGCGTTCGACGTCACCGGCTTCTTCAAGGACATCCGTGACTACCTGGCTCCGCAGAACGTGCAGTTCAGCACCGTCTCGGGACAGAGCAACTACGCGATCTACCTCAACAAGGACTACGCGAACGTTCGGGGGGTGACCTTCGCCCTGACGAAGCGGCGCTCCCGCAATGGACTGCTGTCCGCAACGATCGACTACACGTTCCAGAATGCGGAGGGCAACAACGACGACGCGGGTGCCTTCTTCTTCAACTTCCTGAGTGGTCGAGAGAACGAGCTAGAGATCGTTCCGCTCGACTTCGATCAGCGCCACATCATCTCATCGACGGTGACGCTGACGAAGCCCGGCAACTGGTACGCCTCCGTCATCGGTTCCTTCAGCACCGGGTATCCGTACACTCCCGCACTCATCGACCAGAAGATCGACCAGCTGCCTAACCAGGGTCGAAAACCGACGCAGATCGATCTCGATGCAACGCTGTCCAAGCAGTTCAATCTGGACCGCTTCAGCCTTCGGCTGTTCGCCAAAGTCTTCAATGTACTCGACAGGCTGAACGAGCGATTTGTGTGGGACCACACGGGGCGCGCGAGTTACTCGCTGAACGAACGGCTCAATGTTCACGCGCCGTGGGTGCCCAACTACTTCGCGGACCCGCAGCCGGAAGGCGCCACAGAGCCGGTTCGCAGGGCGGGCATACACACGCTTTCGGAGTGGGACACACGTCCAAACTGGTACTCACGGCCTCGTGAGATCAAGATCGGCGCCACGATAAGCTTCTAGCTCAAACGACTTCACGCATGACTGCGAAGAATTCCTTTTCGACGAAAGCCGG
>JBFGEP010000084.1:0-7431 GCA_041580055.1 Rhodothermales bacterium
GTCGATGTACGCACCGGAATTCGCCTCCCACTCGGAGGGTGTTCGGGTAGAAGTCGTGGACTGACCACTTTGCTGCATCGACCGGCTCGGAGCCCGTGGATGAGCTCAACGGTTCGCAAGATCATCCATGTCGACATGGACGCGTTTTACGCGTCGGTAGAACAACGGGACGACCCGTCGCTTCGGGGCAGGCCTGTGGCTGTGGGCGGCCGTCGCCGTGGCGTCGTTATGGCGGCGAGCTACGAAGCCAGAAAGTTCGGCGTCCGCTCGGCTATGCCGTCCGCTACGGCGGAGCGCCGCTGCCCGGACATCGTTTTCGTGCGTCCCCGCATGGAGATTTACGCCGGCGTCTCGCGGGAGATACGGGACATCTTCAGCCAGTACACGGACCTGGTCGAGCCGCTCTCGCTGGACGAGGCTTACCTCGACGTGACTGAGCCCAGGCACGGCCCGGCATCCGGCACTCTGCTCGCAAGGCAGATCAAGCAGGACATTCGGGATCTGACCCGTCTGACGGCGTCCGCCGGAGTCTCGTTCAACAAGTTCCTCGCGAAGATGGCTTCGGGTATGAACAAGCCCGACGGCCTGACGGTGATCCGGCCGGAGGAGTCCGCCGCATTCATCGCCGGGCTTCCGATTGAGAGCTTCTATGGAGTCGGGCGAGCGACGGCCCAGAGGATGAAGAAGATGGACATCCATACCGGGGCGGATCTGCAGGCGCTGGAAGAGGCGGAGCTGGTCCAGCGATTCGGCAAGGCCGGGAGACATTTCTTCAAAATCGTGCGGGGTCTGGATGATCGGCCCGTGCAGCCCAACCGCCGCCGCAAGTCGGTCGGGGCCGAACGAACCTTCTTCGACGACATCGAGGACGTCGGCGAGATGGAGGCAAAGATCGTCGAGATCGCCGGTCACGTGGCGCGGCGGCTCGGGCGCACCGGCACCAGGGGGCGGACGGTGACGCTCAAGATCAAGTACCACGATTTTGTCGTACGGACCAGGAGCAGAACGCTGAGCGAGGTCGTCGGAGATCAGACAGCGATCGCGGACGTGGGTCGCGAGCTTCTCCACTCTCCGCTACCGCCCGACCGCGCCGTCCGGCTGCTGGGCCTGACGGTCTCGAATCTCGACAACGAAGATCTGGATTCGGCCGACCCCCAGCTACGACTCCTCTGACGACCACATCGCGTACTGCGGAAGGATGATCATGATGAACAGTACGCAGGCCCCCAGGATCGCGAACAAGGTCCCCACCGCTTGGTCCAGTTCCAGTATTCCGAGCCTCCCCAGCATGTAGTGCCAGTCGTGACCTGACTTGTTGCCACCTAGGAGCGGGAGCTGGCGTGCACGGGCGTCCGCGGCATACTTCGCGATGTTGAGGAGATTGTGTCCCAGCCAGAAAAATGACAGCTGCGTACCTGTGCGATAGCTGTTGCGATAGAAGTACCAGACCAGCAGGCTCGGGATGATCAGCTGCATCAACGTGCCCCCGAGAACGCGGATGAACTCCCCGAAGAAACCGAACACAAAATGCCCCGCCTCGTGTATCAGAAGATCTGCGTTGTCCACGAACGTGGACGTCGGGTAGAAGAAGACGAAGTACGCCGCGATCGGCAGCATGACCGCCGAGAGCCACCACGTTCCTGCGAGATCCCTGAATTCGGTCCTGTCCATACCGCTTGTATCGGTAAAAGGCGTCCGGCAAGTAAGCGGCCGGCCGCGTTGAGCCTGAAGTCGAGTAACGTGGCTGTAGGCTGATCCAACCTATATTTTGCAGTGAACTCGGGGCCGAGGCGATGACCGAACCAACCTATGCCGATTCGGCGACCTTCGTGCTGGACCACATCGTAGGGTCCCGCCGGACGGAAAGACGTCTGCTCGTGGGCGACGAGCTGACAATCGGGAGCCTACCGAGCTCGGCCGTGCATCTTCCCGATCTCGTGTATCCCGCGGTGGAACCCGTCCACGCGACCCTCACGCGGCAGGGAACGTCCTACGTGGTTACTGCGCAAGAGGGCGCACGGGTCCTCGTCAACGGCGAGCCGGTGATAGCGCAGCGGCTCCGGCACGGTGACGCGGTACGCTTCGGTGACAGGGGTCCGGTCATGAGATTCCGCGTGCTTTCGGGCTCACACGACTCACCGAGGAGCTTCGGCGAAGTCATGCGGGATTGCCTGGATGGTGCGAGGCTGGAGTACGATCCGGGCCTCGCCCGCGTGGCGGCCCTGTTGCGCGACGCTCCGTCCCAGGCGTTCACCGAGACGAGTCCCTGGGTACGTCGGGGGCTGGTCGCCGCGGTCTGCATACTGTTCGCCGCCGTAGGACTGTTGACGTACCGGACGTTCACGCTGGAGAAGAGGCTCACCGCTGCACAGCAGGGTTACTTTGAAGGCCTCGGCGAGCTGGCCGCCCAGGCGGGCCCCGACGGCGCCCTCACGTTAGAGGAGCTGCAGGCGCTCGAGGCGAGGATCGACGAGAGGCTCGTCGTGCTGGAAGCGCGTTCACAGGCCGGGGAGCGCATTGTGTCGGAGGCTTTGAAATCGGTCGTACTGGTGATGGGCTCGTACGGCTTTACGGTGCCGGACGGCCGGCCGCTGCGTCTGATGGTTGACACCGAGGGCGCCCCGGTCCGAGACGAGGCCGGCAACCCCCGCCTGACCATCGTTGGCGACGGGCCGGTGCTGGAAAGGCAGTTCACTGGCACCGCGTTCGTGGCTACGGCGGACGGATTGCTGCTGACAAACCGTCACATTGCGCTGCCGTGGGAGTTCAACGCGGCGGCGCGCGAGGCCCTCGACCAGGGCCTTCGGCCCGTCATGCACCGACTCGTCGGGTACTTGCCCGGCACAGCCGATGCGTTCGTTGTCGAGCTCGTCACGGCTAGCGACGAAGCCGACCTCGCCGTGCTCCGCTGCGAGGACGTGACGGGGCGGGCGACCCCGCTGCTTCTGAGCGACCGCGAGTCGACACCGGGCGAGAGCGTATTCGTCCTCGGCTATCCAACCGGAATCCGGGCACTCCTGGCACGCTCCGACCCGTCGCTGATGGACTCCCTCCGGCTGGAGGCCACGTTCGATTTCTGGGAGACGGCGGACCGGCTGGCCGCGGGCGGGCATGTGGCGCCGCTCGCCACGCGCGGCATCGTGGGGCAGGTGACGCGGTCCTCCATCGTCTACGATGCCGAGACGACCCACGGAGGAAGCGGCGGCCCCGTGCTCGACCTGAGCGGCCGCGTGCAGGCCATCAGCGCGGCAATCCTGACGGACTTCGGTGGCTCAAACCTCGGCGTGCCCGCGAACGAAGCGAGACGCCTGCTCTCCACGATCGAATGAGAAACAGAAGACCGGTGTATTTCGCCAGCCCCGCCGCGGCGCTCGTTGTGATCGTCGCGATGTCGGCGTGTGGACCAGGAGATCGAAACAGCGAGACGCAGCTGGTCGTGCTCTCGTACAACATCCGCGTGAACGTCGCCTCGGATGGCGAGTACGCCTGGCCGAACCGCGCGGATCGTGTGGCTGCGCTCATTCGCTTTCACGAAGCCGATGTTGCGGGCCTGCAGGAGGCTACGCGGAGCCAGGTTCAGGACCTCGTCGATCGACTTCCCGAATACGACTGGTACGGAGTGGGTCGGGATGACGGGGCGGACGCCGGGGAGTTCGTTCCGATCTTCTATCGACGAGATCGCCTGGCCGTGCAGACAAAAGGCTCATTCTGGCTCTCCGAAACGCCGAACGAGCCGGGCTCGGTAGGGTGGGATGCCGCACTGCCGCGCGTGACGAGCTGGCTCGTGTCCAAAATGCATGACGGGGATTCCCTTGTGATCTTCAACACACACTTCGACCACGTAGGAGAAGATGCCCGAGTTGAGTCGGCACGACTCCTGAGGGAACAGGTGGTCCATCTGAAGGGCAAATCGCCCGCGATCGTCATGGGAGATTTTAACGCCCGTCCTGGCTCCGAGCCGTACCGCGTGATGACCGTGGCGGAGGAGGGGCTCGTTACGCTCAGAGATGCCCGGACGCTGGCACCGGAACCGTATGGGCCCGACCTCACGTTCGGCACTTTTGCGGTCGGCGCCGAAGAGGACGGGCGCATCGACTTCGTCTTCGTCACGTCCGAGATCGCCGTCATCCGCCACGGTGTTCTGACGGATCAGCTCCGTGGCGCATATCCCTCGGACCACTTGCCGGTCCTGGCCGAGATCGAGGTGCGGAAATAAAGAAGCCCGGCCGCCGGGCCGGGCTTCACTATTGCGTTCAACTGAGGTCTATCTGTTTCTGCGGTACACGTCAGCCAGAGCGGCCCGAGCCATTCTGCGGATCCTGTCCGAGTCCGATCGGCGCGCGAATTGGAACGCCTCCTCAATGGCGTCCTGATCACCGATCACGTGCAGAGCGGACAGTGCCATCATCCGGAATCCCACGCGGTCGTGATGGCGGTAGATCTCCATCAGCGGCTGCACCGCATCCGAGAGATCCAGGCGATGCCCGTGGTTGTTGGCGAAGTAGATCACGTTCTGGAGTGATACCTCGGCAACGTGGTTGGCAGGTTTGTCAAGGGTCAGTATGAGCTGCCTCTCGAGCGCCTTCCACCAGGCCGCACTTCGCTGCTCGAGTGCGTCTTCTACGAACTGATTCACGAGCGGAGGCTCGTGGCTGACCGGTACCTGTGCGTCTACGACGCGCGGTGCAAACATCACCAGTAGGATCAATAGAAAACGTTTCATCAGTAACACCTCCGTATGTCGACGCGACGCCGTGTCCGGGCGTCACGGTTCTTGTTGTGTTGTGGGACCGAACCGATCCGACAGGTATGCCCATCGGCGATTCGAGATTCGCTCTTAAGGAGGATTGGCTAACGTGTTTCGAATCGGAAGCGCTTCCTTAACAATCACGTAACTTCGGAAGGGCTTTCATCATGATTTCTTAACACTAGTCGATCATGATTGCACTCCGGCATCGGGTGGGCAATCAGTCGCGCGATCCGTACAGGCTGCTCATCGCGCGGCCCATGACACTCACCGCAGCACGTCGCGGCAGCAGTCGGTGCATCATCAGATGAGAGAGCTGATTCCGTGCGCCCGGAATGACGACGGGCTTGCGGCCGAGTGCCGCTAGCGCCGCCCCTGCCACATCCGCGGCTTCCATCTCCGGCGGCGAGAAAAGGGCTCGCTTGCGCGGACGGGAAGCCAGATACCCCGGAGTAAGGGTGGCTCCCGCACAGCAGGCGAGCACGTCCACGCCGTAATCGCGCAGCTCGAAAGACAGGCCCTCGGCAAGCGTTAGAAGAAAAGCCTTGGTGGCGGAGTATGTGGCGATCAACGCGGACCCCTGGAAGGCAGAGAGCGACGTCATGACAACTATGCCGCCGCGTCCCCGATCGGCCATCGCCCTGCCGAAATGCCTGACCATCCGGGTTGCGGATCGGACGTTGACCTCGATCACCTGATCATGCCGTTCGAGCTCGGTCGTGAGGAACGGTCCGATAGACGAGGCGGCTGCATTGTAGACCAATAGTCCGACGTCTAGATCGGCCGTACCGTCTTCGACCGAGGCTATCGCTCGCGCGTCGCTCAGGTCGGCGACCAGACATCTTGTATCCACGCCGTACTCCTTCGTCAGTCGCGACGCAGCAGCTTCGAGAAGGTCGGCTCTACGCGCGAGCAGCACCACATTGAGTCCGCGCGCCGCAAGGCTTGTCGCAAACGCCTCGCCAATACCCTCCGAAGCCCCCGCGACAAGCGCCCAGGGTCCGTACCGTGTCGAGAATGTCTCACTCAACGGATTCTCTGGCAGGCCGGGTGAACGGGTGGTCGTTCGTCATGCGAGTGATGATCATCAGCGGAAAAAGGATCCAGCACGCGTTGGCCGCCACGACGATGAACGGATAGGGCGCCGGATACGAGCCGAGGAACTCCTCTCCGAGGATGATGGTCACGTTGGTGATCATCACCGAGGCGTAAACGACGGCAGGAATCCGGATCCATTCCTTGCCATTGGCGAAGGCGTAGATGCCGAAGAAGTAGAACGGTCCAAAGAACAGAACGTCGATCCAGATTGTCATTTCCCACCACGTAGGGCGCGCCATGAGGGCGGGGTCGAAATTTCGGCCCCACCAGTGCGCGAGGTCGATGATGAGAGAGGGCGGCCAGAGGGGATACTCGAAATCCGTCGGGTCCGCGATCACCAGCTGCTCCAGGTCGAACATGTAGGTGATGAAGACCAGATTGAACCAGAAGAACCCGATGATCAGAACATCGGCTTTCCGCTCTCTCAGGGGACGAACTTCTCGCAAAACAAGGACGGATGTTGCACACGGACCTCCCGGCTAAGTTATCGTGTCCACGCCTGAATTGTTAGTTTTGGCAAAGTGGGTTGGGAGGCGGCGGTCGCCCCGCTCCACGAAGTTCGGGTTTCTAGTGACGCTGGGGGGTTCACGAAGCATGAAGTTGAAGGGGTGGCCGAAATTCTCGGGACGTATTGCTGCAGCGAGCTTGCTCGCTCTCGTCGTGATCGGCTCAGGATGTAGCGCCGAACAGACATCCTCGCGTGAGGCGGAAGTCCGCGCGCTGATCTCGCAAGCAGAGGAGCTTGCGGAGCGGCGGGACCTTGAGGCATTCCGCGAGCTCGTATCCGAGGACTACAAGGATGCCCGCGGCAACACCCGGCAGTCCGTGCTGATGATGCTCAACTACTACATCTCGGCCAACAGGTCGATACATCTGCTGACCCGGGTGCCCGAGGTAAGCTTCGTCGACTCGACAGAGGCGGACGTTCTCGTGTTCGTAGCGATGGCCGGCCGTCCCATCGGTGGTGCAGACCAGCTGCGTGCTCTGAATGCGGACCTGTACCACGTATTTGCCTCCGTCGCCGAGGAAGACGGCGCGTGGAAGATTCGGTCGGCGCGTTGGGCGCGCGGCTGGGAGGCTGAGCTCGACGAGGTGGCCGGAAGAAGGATCCTCCGAGAGGGCGGATAACGCGAGCGATCACCGACACATTTTCCTTCATCCCGCTGACCGCGCAAGACAACTCACAACGATGGGATCTCCAATCAAAGTCACGATCTGGAACGAGTATCTGCACGAGGTCGACAACGACGTCGTGAGGAAGATCTACCCAAAAGGGATACACTCGGCAATCGCCGATGGGATTTCCAGGATCTCAGAAGTGTCGTGTCGGACCGCCACGCTCGGGGAACCGGGCCATGGGCTAGATGAGCGGGTACTCGCTGACACCGACGTGCTGGTCTGGTGGGGCCACAAGGCGCACGACCGGGTCTCGGACGATACGGTGGAAACGGTGTATCAGGAAGTATTGTCGGGTCTTGGCCTCATAGTGCTGCACTCGGGCCACTTCTCGAAGATATTCCGGCGTCTCATGGGGACGAACTGTTCGCTCAGGTGGAGAGAGGCGGACGAGAAGGAGCGAGTCTGGA
>JBFGEP010000085.1:0-7371 GCA_041580055.1 Rhodothermales bacterium
ATCGAGAACATAAGTTGCGCGCCAGTGGGGTTGTGGTCCGAGGGCGTATGACTGGAACGAGAGACTTCAGCAAGAGAACGGCACTGAACGCCGTCAAGTCGCGCAGCCGTCTCCAGCTCCGTCCGCGCCTCCGCCTTGCGGCCCGGCGTCGAACATCGGCGACTTCTCTACTTTCAAGGCGGAGCCGAACCGGGGGCTGCAGGCTGGCAGCCGCCGAAAAGGGACTCGCGCTCGACCCACGGCATCCTGGCGCAGCGCGGAGACATCCGCGGGGCTGCCGAGCTGTTCGCCAGCGCCCTTCGAGCCGACCCGGATCACCGGAACGCGTCCGAGAACCTGGCGATGGCGCGCATGGCCCAGGGACGGTGATCGCGGGAACGACGGGTATCCATGCCGCCGATCCCGTACGTTGTGACGTCGTCTTACTTCCGGCGAGTTACCTGCTCGCCGGACAGACCGTCGGTCTTCCATTCCAATCGAACCTGGGAAAAGCTCGTGCCGCCGCCAGGCGTAAGCGTAATCATCGTCAACTGGAACACGCGTGACGAAGCGCTTCGGCTCTTGTCGGGTCTCGTGACGGGCGCCGACGAGTCCGAAGTTGAGCTGGAGATTATCGTCGTCGACAACCAGAGTCAGGACGGCAGCGCGGAGACGATCCGTCGCAAGTATCCTGGGGTCAGAGTCGTGGAGCAGGCTGAGAACCGCGGATTCGCGGGAGGTGTCAATGCCGGAGCCCGGGTGGCGACGCAACCACTGCTGCTGCTATTGAACACCGATGTCGAGACGTCACCCGTCTCTATCGAGGAAGTGGCCCGGTACATGGCCCGTGTTCCCCGTGTCGGCGTTCTTGGACCACGCGTTCTAAGCCCGAAGCGTAGGCCGCAGACGAGCGCATGGCGTGACCCGTCCCTGCTGTGGCTCATGCTCGCCGCGTTCGGAGTGAACAGGATCAGGGGTCTCAACTTCGAACGGTATCGCGACCGGGAGGCCACCGCACCCGTCGAGGCTGATTGTGTGAGCGGCTGCGCCATGGCGATACGGCGGGACCTGCTCCACGAGCTGGGAGGCTTCGACGAAGACTATTTCATGTACTTCGAGGACACCGACTTCTGTATTCGCGCCCGGCGCCACGGAGCGGAGGTCCATCACGCCCCCGTCGGGGAGTTTCTGCACGAAGAAGGCGGTGCGTCTCGGACGGTCCGGCTCAGGACCTTCCTCGACTTCCGGCGTAGCCAGATTCTGTTCCATCTCAAGCATAGAGGCGTTGGCGCCGCGGTGGTCGCTCGAGCGCTACTTGTGCTGGCCTCTGTCCTGCACGTACCTGCGCTGGCCGTGCTCGCGCTCACGAGGCGCGGACATAAAGCCCGGACGCACCTCCGCCTTCACTGGAAGGGCCTGGGCTGGCTGCTCAATCTGCGTGGCGGCCTGGTGCCCGACGTGGATCGGTCCGCGCAGGACAGCGCATGCGGAGCTTAGGCCGACGCGTTCTTCTGGCTTATCTTTTCGTCTCCGCAACACGCCCCCACGCCGCATGTGCCGTCTGTACGGGTTCCACTCCACGGTGCCGAGGAAGGTGGAGTGCGAGCTCATCCAGGCTCAGAACTCACTGATCGCGCAGAGCCTGCGCGACGAGGACGGCAAGAGCAACCCGGACGGGTGGGGACTCGTGACGTACCGCGGCGGGGAGCCGCGTGCGCGCCGCCAGAAGTCACCGGCATTTGATGGCGAGGAGTTTCGGTGGGCGGCGGCGCGGGCGCTGTCGCGGACGGTAATGGCGCACGTTCGGCGCGCCACGATCGGCTCCGTCCGGCCGGAAAACACGCACCCCTTTGTCTTCAATCGCTACGCCTTCAGCCACAACGGCACCATCGAGGGGTTTCCCGTCCTGAAGGAACGGCTCCTGGCCGAGATCGCGCCTGACCTTCGCGCGCACATCCGCGGCTCGACGGACAGCGAGCACTTCTTCTATCTCCTGCTGTCGAGGCACCTCCGGAACGGGACGTCGATGGCCGAGTCCCTCGCCGACTGCTGCAACCTCGTCGCCAGCTGGTCGGCCACGGAGACACCGGCTGCCGAGTGCGCCATCAACGTTCTCTGGACAAACGGCGAGATGTTGGTGGGTTCGAAGCTGGGACGTTCGATGTGGTACGTCGCCCGGGACAAGCTGCACAGCTGCGAGGTCTGCGGGAGCCAGCATGCGCTCGTCCGACCGGGCGAGGCGTACCACGCCGTGGTCGTGGCATCCGAGCGCGTGACGTCAAATGAAGAGTGGTCGGCCGTCCCGCCGGGATCGATCCTGGAAATCGATCCCGAGTACCGGGTCCGCATCGCCGGGCTTTAGCGGCTGTCAGGACCCGTCCAGCGTCTTTTGCTCATCGGGCGACAGCACCTCCCGAACCAGCGTGCTGTCATAGAACGACCGGATCTCCCGGATCACTCCGCCCTCGACGCGCACCCAGTCGCATGTCTCGACGACGCCCTTCGGTGTCCGATTCTCGAACCGGACGACTGCCCGGTCTCCGCTGCCGATCACGTCCAGGATCGTCAGCTCCACGACGCTCTTGCGCGCCATCGGCTCGATCGCCGCCAGGTAGCTGTCACGATCGTCGAAGCGGCCGAACGGGCTCACGTGCACGAAGTCCGGCGCCAGCCGCTTGCGCAGCCAGTCCATGTCCATCCGTACCCAGGCCTCTATCCAGCCCCGGGCCAGCGTGGTACTGTCTTGTTTCATCGTCATCGAAGAGTGAGTTGAGCGCGGATAGTATACGCCCGTCGCCGGCTACCCGCGGGTCTGACGACCGCAATCGGTAGATTGGGAGGCCTGAACACCAGCCGACGACGCGTGCGACAACACCGCTCCATTTACACAGCCATTGCTTCCCAGGCAGCGCGGGACGCGCGACACAGGCTCCGGCGGAATCTCCTCCGGCGCGAGTCGAAAGTCCCCTGGATGCGGCATCGCGAGATCGACCTGATCGCCGACCTGCTCACGAATCTTCGCCCGGCCTCGTCGCTCGAATGGGGCGCGGGCAACGGGACGCAGTACTTCACGCAGCATCTCTCCCCCCAGGCCCGGTGGCTTTCCGTCGAGCACGACGAGAGGTGGGCCGCCGCGGTCGCCGAGCAGATCGACAACCCGAACGTCACAGTTGTGTGCCGGGCTCCCAACAGCGAGCCGGCCCCGGGCATCTACACGTCAGGCACGTACACCGCGGAGAACGACGGCACCTACGAGGACTTCAGAGACTACATCGAGTATCCGAGCGACCACGGCCCGTTCGACTTCGTGATGGTCGACGGCCGGGCGCGGAGTCACTGCGTATTGAAGGCGGCGGAGCTCCTGGCGGAGGACGGCCTCGTCCTGCTGCACGACGCCAACCGGACGTACTATCACGAGTCCCTTCCGGATTTTGCGAGTCACGCCTTTTTCCTCGACCACCGGTCCGGAGCCGGTGGCATCTGGATCGGGACCAACAGCCGGAGGCCGCTCTCCGACTTTCTGGACGTCGATTTCTACGGCAGACTCTGGAATCACTACGCGCGGATTGGCCGGGTGGTCAACGTCTAAGACCCTCGGCGGCGTGCCGATCGTCCGGTCGCGGTCAGAATCTGATCACCGAATAGCCGAGGGTATCGAAGTCGCTCATCTTCTCGAGCACGCCGCTGGCTCCCTCGAGAGGCACCTCTTCGCTCACCAGGGCCTTCGGATTGATCTTTCCTGCCTCGATCATCCTCAGCATTTCGGGATAGCACCGGGCCTGCATTCCGTTCGAGCCGACAATGCTCAGCTCTTTGAGCACGATCAGATCCGCGGGTACGGGAAGGACGCCTTCTTCGTCCCGCCCCGACATCCCGAGTCGGATGATGCGACCGCGCGTGCGGAGAGACAGAATCGACGGCATCCAGGTGGCTGCGGTCCCCAGGCACTCGACGGAGACGTGAACGCCCCCCTTCGTGAATTCCTGGATCTCTCCAACTGCGTCCTCTCCGGCTGTAACCGTGTGGACGGCCCCCAGCTCGCGTGCCTTCTCAAGCTTGTTCTTGCTCCGCGATACGGCGACGACGTTCGCACCCATCGCACTTGCGACGTCCACGGCCGCGAGTCCGACACCTCCGCAGCCGAATACCGCGACCCATTCTCCCGGCTTGATCTGTCCCTGGTAGGTCACTCCGTGAAAGGCCGTCATGAAACGACAGCCGAGGCTGGCGCCCTCCAGGAACGAAATGCTGTCCGGAAGCTCGACGAGGTTGACGTCGCCGTGGGCCACAATGGTGTACTCACCGAAGCCACCGGCCCCCATGAACATCGAGAGACTGAGGTTACCGCAGACCTGCTGATTGCCGTCCGCGCACTCGGGGCACGTTCCACAGGCCTGGCCAAAGGGAAACACGACGCGGTCTCCCTTCTTGAACCGCTTGACGTTCGACCCCACCTCTTCCACAACTCCTGCCGATTCATGACCCAGAACGGCGGGCAGCGGGGGCGAGAACCCGAGCCAGTCCCAGTCGCCCTGCCACAGGTGCCAGTCGGAACGGCAGATCCCGTTCGCCATGGTTTTGACCAGAACGTGGTCGGGGCCGACTTCGGGGTCTTTCCAGTCGTCCCAGATCGCGAGTGGCTTCTTGAATGCTTCGACAACGGCGGCACGCATAATTTTTCTCCTGTTACATGGGTGATTACTTCGGGCGCACCACGCGGCCGGCGAAGTCGGGCTGCGTGAAATGGAAGCTCCGGCCGGTACACCGGCTCGGCAGCTTCCGCGCCTTGCACCATTTAGCCATTTCCGGGGAATCTGACAAGGATCGGCGTGAATTCGGTCCGGACAGGCGCCTGCCTACGGCTGGCCGATGCACATCCCTCTCACGGGATATTTCGGTTTTTCGGGCTTAGTGCCCTCGTCTCGTACGGTGTCTTCGGATCGTCATACTAGGCGAGAGGTATCAGGAGCGTGGCAGCAGCACAGCGAGTGTGGACCAGTTTGGGTAGTCGGTCTAGGTTGGCGGGGTGGCGACGACTTGCATCCCATTCGCCACGCCAATATCGTGACGATGGTACCACCCGCCACCTGGCGGATGTCGCGACAGACTTCAGCCACATCAAAACTTGATCTGATCATGACTAATCTGAACACCAGCACTCCAGGCGTACTCGTCGTACTGATGCTGTTCCTATCGGCCTCCGCCTATGCGCAGTCTCAACCTGGACACGTCTACACTCTGCGACACCACAAAGTGCACGCCGACAAGGTGGCGGAATACAACGCCGTGTATGCCGAAGTGGTGCGCCCCGTCCTCGATAGGCTAAAAGCCGACGGGCACATCGTGTCCTACCTCGATCTTCAGCAAACCATGGGCACTGGCGAAACCAGTCACCTGCTGATTATCGAGTTGGAAAACCATGCCGCGATAGACGATGCCAACGCGAAGAATGATGCCGCGTCGCAGGCCGTACTTGGAAAGCCCTATCAAGAGGCTCTTGGCGACCTGTTCAAGCTAAGGGAGTGGACACATACAGAGGTGTACGTCTCGACGCAGAACTAGCCTGGTTCTCAAAGCCCGCGGAGGTACGGGTACGCCGCCAGGAGCAGTCGTAGAGGGTCAACTCATCGACAGCAACTTAGTCCTCGGTTCGGGTCTGGCCAAAGTTGCGGAAGGGTAGGCCGGCCCAGGGGTCTGTCGGTGGCAAGCAGTACATGACAAAAAACCTCACCAGATTCGCCAATTTCGGCTCTTTCTGACGAGGTTTACGCTGTGGAGCTAAGCGGAGTCGAACCGCTGACCTCTGCAGTGCGATTGCAGCGCTCTACCAGCTGAGCTATAGCCCCGGGTGCAGGATCAACGCCGGGACCGGCACGCTGTTTCAGTCACTTTCTTCCGGGTCAACGGTGCCCCAGGCACGCGCAAACAGGATGGCTCTGACGACCATTGCCGCCACGAGGACGACGACTATCATCACGTAGCCGAAGCCCTCGGTCAGACGAAAACCGTACGCCCGAGCAAACACGACCCACACGTAGAGCAACGCGACGTGTACTACCGGGTGCGTCGGGTGGCGGTCGCCCCGTACGACGAACGTGACTCCGATCCCGAAGATCGCGGCGTAAGCCAGCCCTCCGCCGATCACCGTAAGGATCTCAACCTCCGACAGAAACGGATCGGGGAACCAGATCCCGAGCACAATCAGCGCCAGCAAATGAAAGAGATGCGAGACAGCGAAGCCGACAAAGTAGGCCGCTCGATTCGGAGGGGGTCGCCGGACAGGCTGCGAGAGAATCAGCGAAGCCGCATCGTCCCAGGCGAACGAAATCACAAACAATACGACCGACAGCCGAGCCGTAAAACGAACCAGGTATCGGATCGCCTCCTCGGTGAATCCTCTGGCGCCTAGCGCTGCGACAGCCACGAACGCGACCGTGAGCGTCACGAGTATCGCCGCGATGACGCGGGCGTCAGGTCTTCGGCCACTCAAGATGCAGCCCGCGGATTCATAGCCCCACCCTCTCCATCTCCTCGGCGACGCGAAAGCCGTTCTTCAGAATCATCCGCCGCTCGTTGCTCTCTGGCCGCAGCGCCGGGTTGGTGTGATTCAAATGAATGAAGCGCACCTTCGCCCGCTCGCCCGCCGGCAGACCGCTGAACCGCTCCATGCTGTGCGTGATGAACGGGTGCGGAAAACCGGACATGTCGCGACCGGGAATCTCCCCGTCCACGAAGAAGGTGGCGTCGAGATACGCGACATCGACATCCGCAATCAAATCCTCGATCCGCGTGCCCCAGACATCCCACTCTTCCCAGCTGTCGATGTCGGGAATAAAAAGCACGGTCGCGTTGGGTCCCTCGATCCTGAAACCCGCGACCTCGGCGTACTCCTGCCGGTGCGGCACGGCAAAAGGCGTCACCGCCAGCCTGTCGTTCAGTTGAACGGTGACCCCGTCCTCGAGCGCCTGCAACGAGATGTTGTCGTACCGCACGAGTTGATCCCAGGGGCCATTCTCTCTGAGGAACCGGGCCATGCGCGGCATCGAGTACACCGGCACTCCGCTCGCACCCATCGACTCGTGACCCAGAAACATGAGCCCCGTGTAATGACCGATGTGCGCGTGCGTCACAAAAATGCCCGCCAGCCCCGGCGGATCTTCCACCGGAAACACCACGTCGAGACGATGGAGCTGCTCCCTGAAGTCCGGTGTCGCTTCGAAGAGCCACCTCTGTCGAGACTCGGGATCGACAACCGCCAGCGACACCACGAGGCTGCGATGTCCGGGGTCCGTCCAGCCGAGATGATCCCGCGACCCCGCCTGCGGCGACCCGCCGTCCTGCGCAACGCCCAGCACAACCAGGTACGGGTCGGAAGGCTGCGCACGCGCACAG
>JBFGEP010000086.1:0-7211 GCA_041580055.1 Rhodothermales bacterium
CTTTCATTGTCGCCGACGGCGCCAGAGAACACGGCGTCCAGATTTTCGACCTGACGCAACTGAGAGATGTTGATCCGGCCGACATGCCGGTCACGTTCGAAGAGACCGCGCACTACGATGGCACCGCGAGTACCCACAACATCGTGATCAATGAAGAGACGGGATTCGCCTACGCAGTTGGCAACCGGATGGGTGGTAATACCTGTGGAGGTGAGTTTCACATCTTCGATATCCGCGAGCCCACGAATCCGAAGTTTGCCGGCTGCTACTCGTCCGGTTCAGGTGGCACGCACGACGCGCAGTGCGTCATTTATCGCGGCGTGGATGCCAACTACTTCGGCCGCGAGATCTGCTTCTCATCCAACGGGAGCTCGTTCGTCATAGCGGACATGACGGATAAGGACAACACGCGCACGGTATCCAATACTTCGTATCCCAACCAGGCGTACACACACCAGGGCTGGTTGAGCGAGGACCACCGTCACTTCTATATGAACGACGAGCTAGACGAGATGAATGGAACGGTGGAGAGGACCCGCACGCTCATCTGGGACGTGTCTGATCTGGAGGATCCGCAGCTTGTGAACGAGTTCTTCCTCAACTCGGGAGCGAGCGACCACAACCTCTACGTGAAGGGCAATCTCCTGTACGAGTCGAACTATCAGGCAGGACTGCGCATTCTTGACATTTCTGATCCAGTGAATCCGGTCGAGGTAGGGCAGTTCGACACAGCGCCGTACGCCGAGGACGCCGCCGGTTTCGGGGGCTCCTGGAGCAACTACCCTTACTTCAAGAGCGGAGTCATCGCGGTGAGCAGCAGAAGAGAGGGCCTCTTTCTCTTGAAAAGACACAAAGCGGATCTGTAGCAAGACCGGCGACGCTCTTAATGTCAACGCTGCCTTTGCCCGCTGGACGAGTCCGAGGGTCGATCGTAGACCAGGGTTGAAATCTCGCGTGGCTGCAGCGGAAGTCCACCAGCGGCGTCGACGCTGAACTCCCTTCGGCCGTGCCTGGCCTTCACTCCGTCCACCGGAAACGATGCCGCCGTCCATGCTGTCTCCTCGACGTGCCCGCTGTTGTAGAGGCGAACGACGTACGAATCGCCAGCAGATTCCGGTCGGATGGAAGTGATCAGGATCGACGACGAATCCGGGATCGAGAACAGGGATTCTCGCGGTAGCGCATCCGGTTGGGCCGGCCTGACGAGAAGCGGCTGATTCGAATCAATTCCCAGTCGCTTGATCTCGGCATCCGAAAGCGAACCGTGCACGTGAATGTCGTACCGGAAGTCGGCCACACCGCTCTGGCTCGCCTTGAAGTTGGTGTGCCAGGAGTTGTTCATCACCCAGGAGTACAGCAGCTGCGACGGCCGATGCGTCCGCACCCACGGACGGTGCTGCTCGTTCATCCAGGCCTCGCCGAGCATTCCTCCGATCTCAACAAGCGGTGCATCGACGCTGACGAATGTCAGCCCGATGCGATCATTCGAGATGTTTACCGACCGCTGTGGTGTGAAGTAGTTCTTGTTGGAGCCGGTGAGTTGATCCCTCTCGGGCTCCATAGTAGTCCACGCCAGATCGAGCGTCATCTCACCGTCCGAGATCTGAAAGGGAAATCCGAACCGGACGTTCTCTTTCTCGCGGATATCGGTCTTGTCGAGCGTGTTGTGAATGTGCACTCGGGAGAGGCCGTTTACCAGCTGGACCCGCCGCCTCAGGCCGTTCGTCCCGGGGGCGTCGGACTCTGCCAGGAGCGTCGTCACGACCGGCCCGTCGTCTTCGAGCGTAAGTCGGGCGAGGCTACTCGAGCGCGGATCGGCTGCGTTGAGCCCGGTGTAGACGTAGTGATTGAGACCCGAATCGGCACTGCGATCGACAATGTTGGTGCCCGAAGCGAGGTCAAACAGATCATCGATTTCTCCGAACTCATTGACCGTCAGGTGAACCGTGTTGTTGCCCAGTTCGACGAGGCCAGGGACCGGGCGGAATACTGGTCCGGGCGCCCGGCCCTTCTCGAGTGAATAGATCGCGGACCCCAGTGCAGGGACGTTGCGGGCCACAAACACCAGGGTCCCGTCCGCGAGGCGCTGGGTCGGTACGGGATTTCCCCCAGGACCCGTGATGCTCTCGCCGGCGAGCTTCCATGATCCCGGGAGCCGCACGAGGTCGGTCCTCGACCAGGACGACGTATTGATTACCTCCACGGCCACAACGTCGGTCGCCGTCTCACGGGCCAGTCCCCTCTGGAGCAGCGCATGGGACTGACGGTCGGCGTCGAGTGCCATCTGCTGTTTGATCTTCCATTGCGCGATTACGTCGGGGTCCTCGGGTTGGTCGATGCTGTTCCAGGCGCCCCATGTGTGCTCGTTGAAGAGCAGGACGTTGCGCCATGCCTCCTCGAAGTCGCCGACGGGAAACTCCGACGGGTTTAGAATCGACCATGCGATCTCGGCCTGCACGAGTCGTTCGGCTGCGTTTCGTGCGAGGGCGGTCTCGCGCGCCGTGCTGGCTGCGCCGTCTTCCCAGTATGGCGAAAAGTCGCCGCGCCGAACGGGAAGCCGGTCACCGTACTTTTCTTCGAAGATGCGGAAGACCTCGGTCGTGGTCGCAATGCGGAGCTTAGGCGAAACGTGCTTCTCGTTCCACTGCTTGACAAAGTCCGGCATGCCCGGATCCGGCGGACCGTTGTCGCCGCCGATCGTGTAGCGGAGGTACACCATGTCATACCTGTAGTCGTTGTCGGCCAGCGACTTCAGGTAGTCCAGAATCGGCTGCGTGTCGGTATTCAGGATGCTCTGGTTCACAAGTCCATGGAACCACGAGTATCCCTTCGATGACATCCAGAAGAGAACGCGACCTTTGCCTGAGGGGGCCTCCCAGTAGAAGGGATCGTCGCCCCAGGCCTCCAGTGTGTACCCGATGCGGTCGCCGCCGTGCGGCAGACCGGGGATGTAGTTGGGCCCGCTCGAGAAATAGCGAATGCCGTTGTGGAGCACGGCAGGTACGAGCCCCCACGAATAGCCCGGAACGTCCGTGATCATGACGGACTCCGGAGCCAGCCCGTATTCGTCCATCAGTGGACGAAAATTCTCGCCGGCATATCGGAACAGCTCCTCTTCGCGCATCAGGCCCGTCATGTTGTCCGCGTACAGCCCCTCGATTCCCAGCCAGCCGCGCCGGACAGCGTCGAGGAAGGCCTCCCGTCGATCGTGTGGCGCCTTGCGGAGGTATTCGTCGACCACCCAGAAGCCTTCCACGTTCCACCGATAACGTGCCCCGTCGGGATAGTCGTCCGTGGCGCGCGCCAGCCGGATCGCCTCCTCGATGTTCTGCCACTGCTTGAGCAGCACGCGGTCCTGGAGGTCGGTGTAGCCGATGTCGAGATGCGAGTGGGGAAGAAAGTAGACGTCGAAGTGGCGGACGGGCTTCAACAGAACCGGGTGTCGCTCGGGCTCGGCGGCGCCGACAGTGACGAGCACCTCCATCGCCGTGTCCTCCGAGACGGCGGGGGCGTTTATGTAGAAGCTGTTGCGCCCGAGGGTCGCCTCGCCCGTGAGGTTCGCGACGCCGGGAATCTCAATGCCGACCGGGACCGGCTCACCGTGATGCACGACGTCGACGCGTACTCGCTGCGTGGGACCGTCCTCTCCGTGGAAGAGAGCGTTCTCACCCAGAACCTCGACCGAGGGTCTGATGCCGTACATCAAAATCATGTACCAGGTGCGCTCTCCCGCCGATTCGCCGGTGACGCGAAGGGTCAGGGGCATGCCGGGCTCCAGGAGGCGGGAGGGTACGGTGAGGAAGTGGTACCCGTTGTAGTCGCCGTGCCGGTCGAGTTGGACCGTGTGAAACCGAAGCTTCGCCCCGTTCGGCGCATCGAGTGTCCAGTCGCGGTCGTGCGAGTTCGTGAAAGTGAACCACTTCTCACTGTTGACGAAGAGGTTGAACGAGCGAGCGTCCCGGGTGCTGTCGTAGTTGGCGAGCCATGCGAAGGTCGCGGACTCGCCGGAGACATTGTAAGGCACCGGGCTCGTTTCCCACTCGATGAACTTCAGGCTGTCGAGCGACCGGACGAGGAGGGACTCGTTGACACCCTTGATGGCCGAGTGGTATCCGAGGATCTCGCCGTCGAGTCTTTTGGAAAAGCCTTCGAGCCAGGGGACGTCCTGCGATTGTCCGGGTGCGGCGAGGAAGGCGCCGCAGACGAGGCCGGCTAGCAATGCGCTTCTGATGCTCATCCGTGATTTACCTCACTGGTGTTTTTCCGTAGCCACAACCGCATGCGGCGGCAGGCCGCCACAATCCGCGAGCTAATGGAAATCAAGCCCACGCGAATCTCATTCGCAACCGACTCACTCTTACTCGGGGTCTGTGAGGTGTGTGGGGATATGCCCCACATTCTAATCCTAGATTCCCCCATACGGGCCGTTGGGTTTACTGGGTATCTAGGTCCAATTCGAGCACCATTGGGCGATCTCATGCAAGGACTCCACCCGCAGCGGCTGTTTCTCGTTCTTTTCCTGCTTTCGTTTGTTTGCGCGCCTGCGGCAGCGCAGGAGGCGGACGGAGGCAAACTCAAGTTCTCGGGCGACTTCCGGTTCCGGGCGGAGCTGGACAGGGATTCGCAAAGCTCCGACGGCTCGCAGCGTGACGACCGCGACAGGCTCCGATTTCGCGCGCGATTCGGGGTGAACTACCAGATCGATGAGCGCTTCTCGCTCGGCCTCCGGCTTCGGACGGGAAGCTCGGAGGCGACCCAGTCGCCTCACGTCACGATCGGCGATGAGCTGACGCCCAAGTCGTTCTCCGTCGACAAGGCGTTCGCGAAGGTGGGTTTCGATGGTGGCTCGCTCTGGGTGGGCAAGAACTCGTTCCCGTTCTGGAAACAGAACGAGCATTTCTGGGACGACGATGCGACGCCCGAGGGTGTGGCCGGCAGCTACACGTTCTCGATTGGCGACGGCAGCTCGCTTACGGGCACCGCCGCCTATTTCGTTCTTGACACGCCCACGAGCAACTCGTTCGGGGACCAGGCGAAGCTCGTGGCCGGACAGCTTGCCCTGAAGTCCGACCTGGGTGGGGCGGCCGTCGAGGCGGCGGCAGGGTACTTCGGATTCAGGGAGAACCCGGATCAGCCCGACCCCCGCCTTCAGGACCTGGACTACAGCATCGTGGTGGTAGGTGCCAAGGCGAAGTTCACGGTCGGCTCCAGGACGCTCGAGGTGGGTGCGGACCTTATGGCGAACCTCGAAGACTACGAGTCGTCGCTGTTCAACAACGACCAGACGACCGGCTACATGGGCAGCGTCAAGTATGGTGGTCTCAGCAACAAGGGGGATTTCCTGTTTGCCTACTACTACGCCCACATCGAGAAGTATGCGGTGGTCGCGCGGTACGCGCAGGACGACTGGGTGCGCTGGGGCTCGTCGACCGCGACCCGATCGAGCAACTTCTCGGGCCACGAGTTGCGGGCGGCCGTGGCACTGGGAAGCAAAAACAACATCGTGGCCCGGCTCTACCTGGTTGAGGGACTGGAGCTCGAGTCCGCCTCGGCCACCGCCATAGAGGACGGAATGAGATTCAGGCTCGACTGGAACATTGGCTTCTAACCTGAGAGGTTGACATGGACGGAATCAGGTTCATTATCGTGCTGACCGTTCTGCCGCTGCTGATGGCAGGCTGCAGTACTGGAGACGGGCCCGCGGACACGACTGCACCGGCCTCCACGTCAGGCCAACAGGCGTATTCGGGTGAGTATGAGACGGTCAGCGCCGAGCGCGCTCAGGAGATGGGATGTCTGAGCTGCCACGAAGGCATCGAGGACATCCGCGACCCGGAAAGCGCCATGATGCAGACGATTCTGGCGTTCGGCCAGCCGCACGGAGACCCGGGCGGATGTGTCGTCTGTCACGGCGGCACGCCGAATGCAACTACGGCGGAGGAGGCTCACCAGAGCTCTCCTGAAGCGCTGGCGGCCGGCGGCGGACCGGAGACCTACTATCCGGATCCTGGCAGCATCTGGATCGCGGAGCGGACCTGCGGCCAGGGAGCGTGCCATCCGGGCTATGTCTACCGAATGGAGCGTGCTCTGATGGCCACGGAGGCCGGCAAGATACAGGGCAACCTCCACACGTGGGGCGTCGAGGAGGTGCAAAACTATCGCGTGCCGTGGGGCAACTATGATGTCGAGGACACCGACGGCCAGGTGCCGAGCATCGGCACCGACGCGTACAAAGCCTACATGGCCGAGATGATCAAGGCGTACCCGAAGCAGTTCCCGAAAGCCCTCGAGCAGATTCCGCTGCCGTCCGTGCGCGAGATCGAAAGGGATCCGAAGCTTGCGGGCTTCACGTATCAGCGGCAGCAGTGTCAGCGCTGCCACGTGGCAGTCCGGGGTCGCGAAAGCCGCGGCGATTATCGCGGTATGGGTTGCGCATCGTGTCACATACTGTACAGCAACGAAGGCTACTACGAGGGTGGCGACCCGACGATCGACAAGGAAGAGCAGGGCCATCTGCTGACTCACAAGGTCGTCGGCACGCGGGAGACCGGGGGCATCCCCGTCGAGAGCTGCAACTCGTGTCACAACCGCGGCAAGCGCATCGGCGTGACGTACCAGGGTCTGATGGAATTCCCGTATGGGACGCCGTTCAACGAGGCCGGTGAAAAGCAGCCCAGACTGCACACGAAGCAGTACCTCTTCATCTCGGACGATCTGCATCATCAGATCGAGAGCCGCGAGGAGAACCCGCGCGGCGGCATGCTGTGCCAGGACTGCCACACGACGATCGACGCCCACGGCGACGGCAACATCTTCGGCACGACGCTCGCGCAGGTGGAGATCGAATGTCAGGACTGCCACGGTACGCCCGATGCGTATCCGTGGGAGCTTCCGATCGGCTACAGCGAGGAGTTTCAGCGCACCCTTTCCGGTGAAGGGCGCGGCCTCACCGATCAGCCGGACGAGGCGGCGGCCTTCGGCACGCTGTACCCGAGTCGCGACGGCTACCTGCTGACCGCTCGTGGCAACCCGTTTGGCAATGTCGTCAAGGACGGCAACAAGGTGATCATGCACTCGGCGACCGGCAACGACTTCGAGGTGCCGGTGCTGAAGACGTTCAGGGACAACAACACCTGGAAGAGTCCTCAGGCGCTTGTCGCGATGGGGCAGGTGAAGCGGCACGGAGAAAGCCTCGAGTGCTATGTCTGCCA
>JBFGEP010000087.1:0-7208 GCA_041580055.1 Rhodothermales bacterium
CCCATGATTCCAACGATACGACGGTCCGCCCTCCTTCTGGCCCTCGCCGTACTCGCGCAGCCTGCCCTGGCGCAGACTGACGTGACGATTACGCCTTCGAAGGACGTTACCCTTTACGAAAGTGACCAATCATCTCCGCTAGCCAATGGAGGCGGCGAATCCTTGTTTGTTGGGACAACAGGGCAAGTTGCGAACGCGCTCCGTCGCTCGCTTGTAGCTTTTGATCTCGAAGGTCAGATCCCCGCAGGAGCCGTCGTGCAAAGTGCGGAACTTTCCCTTCAAATGACGAAAGCGCCGCAGGCCGCTGCGTTCGACCTCTCGCTCCACCGCATGCTTGGTGACTGGGGGGAAGGAACGTCAGATGCCAGCGGCGGCGCACCGGGTTTTCAGGAGGGAGACGGAACGACACCGGCCGAAGGAGATGCAACGTGGTTTGACGCTGTCCTGAACACCGTTGCCTGGCAGACGCCTGGCGGAGACTTTGAACAGGAAGAGAGTGCCACAACGCCGGTGGGAAGCAACGGTACCTACGTCTGGGGAACGACCTCAGAGATGGTCTCCGACATTCAGGCCTGGGTAGACGATCCATCACAGAACTTCGGCTGGGCACTCATCGGCATCGAATCATCCGCACGGACGGTTAAGACCTTTAGCAGTCGTTCCGGAGCTTCTCCACCTAGCCTGAAAGTCACTTTTACAACCGCGACCAACGTTGAAGATCAACCCGCCGTTGTCGGTTCAGCCGGGATCCTTTCATCTTTCCCGAATCCGTTCACGACCTCGACCCGCGTCGAGTACAACGTCGCGAACCCCGGTCACGTCCGCCTCGACGTCTACGACACTCTCGGACGTCGCGTATCGACACTGGCCAACGGCATCCACTCACCCGGTCGCTACGCTGAACGCTTCGACGCCGGCGACCTTCCGAACGGCGTCTATTTCGTCCGGATCGAGTCCGGCCCGGATTCCAGGTACCGCCAGGTCGTGCTGGTCCGGTAGCGGCACAGCACCCTCGTTCTGACAACGCTCCTGCAACGCCTCGTTGGGGAGCGTTGTCTATTTTGGCCGATCGAGAGAACGATTCGACCTCAATGACACGAGCCAGTGAGAACACCGTCGAGACCGCACTCAGCGCCTTTGGGCTGAGCGCCCGTTCGGTCGCTCCGCTGGGCTCCTACCACGACGCGTGTTACACCGTCGAAACCTCCGCGGGTCGATTCGTCCTGAAGATCTCGCCTCCGGAGCAAGATGAGGCCATCATCGCTCTCGAGACATCCGTCGTCGACCGCATCCTGGCCGCAGAACCGGACCTGCCGCTGCCCGCCTATCGGCGCTCGGCGTCAGACCTGCCGTACGCCGCAGTAGAGGTCAACGGCTCGCCGCGCTACGCGCGCGTGCTCGACTTCGTCGACGGCCTGCACTACGCAGACCTCCGGCCACGGACTCGCCAGCTTCGAGAATCCCTCGGACACCTTCTCGCACGCCTGGATCGCGCACTCCTCGACTTCAGCCACCCTGCGCAGGACCGCTACTTCGAATGGGACCTCGCGCATGCCGGCGACGCCGCAAAGCTGACCGGCACGATCGCCGACGACGAGCGTAGACGTGGCATCGAAGCCATTTTTCGCACGCATGCCGAGAAGGTTGTGCCACAGCTCGGGCGGGTGCGCAAAAGCGTCGTGCACAGCGACGCCAATGACTACAACCTTCTCGTCAACATCGATCCGTCCGGAAAGACGCGCATCGCCGCCCTGCTCGATTTTGGCGATGTCGTGCAAACGCACTTGATCAACGAGCTGGCGATCGCCTGCGCCTACGTCATGATGGACGAGGGCGATCCGATCGCTGCCGCCTCCGATGTGGTGAGGTCATACAACCGGGACCTGCCGCTGACCGAGGCCGAGATCGAGATCCTCTACCCGCTCGCGCTCACCCGGCTGGCGATGAGTGCGACCTTCTCCGCTCGGTGGAGAAGCCTCAATCCGGAAGGAGCAGGCGACGAATACCACACGATCAGCGAGAAGGCCGTCTGGGCACTCCTTGACGCGCTGGAGGACGTCCATCCCCGCTTCGCCACCTACGCCTTTCGGCACGCGTGCGGTCTGGCGCCCTGCGCCCTGAGTCTGGCCGTGGCATCTTTTCTGAAATCCCACGCGCCCGCGACTCCGCTCACGGCACTCGATCCGCGCACGACGCCAACCCACACGATCGACCTCAGCGCGGGCTCTTCGGACCCCGCTGCACGGGAGATCGAGGCGGACCCTATCACCTGGTCGCGAGCTGTGCGGGAACAGATCGACGCTTCGGGCGCGGAGGTGGGCATCGGCCGTTACGACGAGGCGCGGGCGTGCTACTCGTCCAGCCAGTTTCAGAAGGGAGATTCCGAGCCGCGGACCGTGCACCTCGGGATCGACCTATTCGCTCCGGCGGGCGCCGCCGTACAGGCACCGCTCGACGGAACCGTCCACAGCCTCGGCGACAACCGTCTCCCTCTGGACTACGGGCCGACCGTCATCCTGGAACACGCGCTTCCCGACGGTCAGCCCTTCTTCTCGCTCTACGGACACCTGAGTCGAACGACACTCCGCGATCTCGAGCCCGGCCGACGAATCGCCGCCGGCGAGCCGTTCGGAACCCTGGGCGACCCGAAGGAGAACGGAGGCTGGCCCCCGCACCTGCACTTCCAGATCATCACGGACCTGCTGGATCACGAGGGCGATTTCTCCGGCGTGTGTCGGGCGGGCGAGCGTGCGATCTGGAACAGCCTATGCCCTGACCCGAATACGCTGATCGGGCTGCCCGCCGGCCGAACGGACTCGTGCATGGACTCGGCCACCGTACTCAAGAAACGAAGCCGCTTCATCGGCCCGAACCTGAGCCTCGCCTACCGGGCACCGCTGCATATCGTGCGCGGGAGAGGCGCGTACCTCTTCGACGTCAACGGCCACCGATTCCTCGACTGCGTCAACAACGTTGCGCACGTCGGCCACAGCCATCCGCGCGTCGTGGAAGCGATCGCAAGTCAGGCGGCGGTCCTCAACACCAACACGAGGTACCTCCACGAGAACATCGTCCGCTACGCGGAGCGCCTGTCGGCAACGCTGCCGGACCCGTTGAGGGTTTGCTTTTTCGTGAACTCCGGGAGTGAGGCGAACGACCTCGCACTTCGGATGGCGCGCGCCCACACGGGTGGCGTCGACTGCCTCGTACTCGGCAGCGCCTACCACGGGCACCTGACCAACCTGATCGACGTCAGCCCCTACAAGTCGCGCGGCCCGGGCGGAGCCGGGGCGCCGTCATACGTGCACGAGCTTTCGGCCCCGGATACGTTTCGCGGTCCGCATGCAGACGCGGATGACCCGCCAGCTGCCTACGCGAGCGAAGCGGCAGCGGCACTCCGCGACCTCGACGGGCGTCGACGGCTGGCGGCCTTCATCGCCGAGTCGGCGCTGAGCTGTGCCGGCCAGATTCTGCTCCCGGACGGCTACCTGAAGTCGGTATATCAGAGCGTCAGGGACGCGGGCGGTGTGTGCATCGCCGACGAAGTCCAGGTCGGCTTCGGAAGGATCGGCAGTCACTTCTGGGTTTTCGAGTCGCAGGGTGTGGTCCCGGACATCGTTACGATGGGCAAGCCGATAGGCAACGGCCACCCGATCGGCGCGGTGGTCACGACGCCGGAGATCGCAGCGTCGTTCGCGAACGGGATGGAGTACTTCAACACGTACGGGGGCAACCCCGTGTCGTGCGCCGCGGGGGTGGCCGTTCTCGACGTGATTCGCGACGAGGGGCTTCAGGAACAAGCCTCTCAGGTGGGCGCGCATTTGCTGTCGGACCTGCGCTCGCTCGCCGATTCCCACTCCGTGATCGGCGATGTCCGCGGGCGCGGCCTGTTCATCGGCATCGAGCTGGTGATTCCCGGCACGCGGCGTCCGGCATCCCGCATCGCGGACTACGTGATCAACCGTCTCCGCGAGACGGGTGTGCTGATGAGCACCGACGGTCCCGACCACAACGTCCTCAAGTTCAAGCCGCCGATGGTGTTCGGCGACATAGAATCCCGGACTCTCCTGCGCCGCCTGGAGGCCGTGCTGAAAGAGACATTCGTCGCGTCGTTCTCGGCCGGCTAGCGCGCCACGAGCGCGTCCCCGCGCCGTGTGAACCGATGGAGAATTCAGCCGCCGGAGTGGAGCGCAGCTGGCGAACCGCGTGTTTATGTGGCGACTCGGGCCGATGCCTACACGCCGTGTCAGGATTGACCGTCTTCCGATTTCCGCGATCGGGACGATACTTCGGCCGAGATCTCGAGAATGAACACACTCCGACGGTCCCCCGCCCACCGGCGGACCGGATCGGTGAGCATAACACGTGAGGATTGTCATGACCAGAGACTATGAGTTTCCCGCCGACGGAGACCTCCGGAAGAAGCTGGGTTCGTACAGTAAGTCGGTTCGCGCAGCGTGGGATGCGGCGGAGCGAGATGCCCGCGAGGCGGCGCGGCAAGCCGGTGAGCTTGCAGCGGAGAAGGCAGTCGTAGAGGCCCAGGAACGGGCCGATCGACTCGCTGCCAGAAACAGGGCCGACGCGATGTCGAAGCGACTGATCCATCGCGCCGCCGAGGACGCGTCGAGGCGCAATCTCCAGGAGGGCATCGACCACGCCGAACAGCGGATATCGCGGGAGGCCGCCAGGCTTGCCGCGCGCCAGGCCACGCTCGAGACAGCCGATCGTGCGATCCAGGCTGCGCGCAAAGCCGCGGAACGCACGTGCGAGGAGGCTATCGAAGACGCGACGCGGCAGGCCCGCGAAGCCGCAAGCCAGGCCATGGAAGCTGCACGGATTGCGACGGAGGCAGCACAGAAGGCACAGCAAGCCCTCGCGGCTCTGACGGAGGCGACTCACGGCTGAGCCGGGCACCCGCCCTGCGGCGACCGCAACAAAAAAGGCCCGGCACGTGCCGGGCCTTCTCTGTTCAGTCTATCTACGAGCGGCGTCACTGCGACATCATCGCTGCGTCGGCCTCTGCCTCCGTTCGCACGAGCCGGCCTGTCGTCAGCTCGAGGACGAGCCGGTCCATGTCGTACATCGAATCCAGGCTCTCCAGGATTCCCCGAGCGTCCACCGACACGGCCCGGTTCACGTCGGTCGTGAAAATGTAGGCGCTCGGAAGGCTCTCGATGTTGCCGTCGAAGACGAGGCCGACCACTTCGAGGTCCTTGTTGACCACCGGTGAACCGGAGTTGCCGCCGATGATGTCGTTGGTCGAGACAAAGTTCACCGGCGTGGTAAGGTCAAACTCCGCCGGCGGGTTGCGCCACCGCTCCGGCAGATCCCACTCCTCCGAGATGTCAGAGCCGCGGTAGGAATAGTAGTGATCGTAGAGGCCGTAGAACGTCGTGTACGGGGGAGCCTCGGTACCGTTGTAGTCATAGCCCTTGACGACCCCGTCGGCAATCCGAAGTGAAAAAGTTGCGTCCGGCGGAATGGAGAGGCCGTAGACGTCGTACTGGGCCCGACCGCGCTTGCTCGCCAGCTCCGCCTCCTGGGCGCCGAGCCCTACGAAGGCGCTCTGGAAGTTGGCGCGCAGCTCGGCCAGCGCCTCGACCCTCGAAACGGCCGGATCTTCCATGGTTAGCGTGCCATCCTCGACGGCCGCCGCAGTTCTCTCCGCACTGGCCAGCACGCTGTTGGCGAGAATGTCGTCCGCCACCTCGGCCGCCGAGCGGCCAGCCATGTAGCCCGCAACCGCCGGCTCGTCGCCGAGATGCTGCTGGGCGAGCTCGATACGTCCGACCAGGTAGCTGCGATCGAGGGAGGCCGGTCCATCCACGATCGACGTCAGCTGCGACCTCATCGGACCGATCTCCTCGTCCGACGCGCCGTCCGCCGCCCTCCTCAGCATGGCGTGGGCCGTCAGCGCACGCTCGAGTACGTTGGACGTCCAGGTCGGAGTTGGATAGATGAATACCGCAAATTCGTCAGAATATTCGGCCTTCTGCGGCTGAAGGGCTGCTAGGTCGTCTATCAACGTGCCATACTCGGCCTGAAGCTCCGGATCTGCGGCAATCGCGGCCAGAAACTGGCGCTCGGAGTCGGCACGGCGGCCCATGATGTTTTTGTCATTGAGCCCCTTGACGCGTCCGGTGAAGAGCTTCTCGGCGTTGCTCGCCCTCAGCATCGTCGTGCGCACCTGGTCGTCGCCGGTCGCCTTGTACGCGGCCCGAAGAGCGGCCAGTCGATTGCGGAAGAACTGGAGAATGAGCCGGTCGCTGTGGTCACGCCGATACTCGAGCTGCGCGACGGACTCGAGCCGGTTTGTCGACCCCGGGTTGCCGAGGACGAAGACCGGGTCTCCCTCCTGCGCTCCTTCCACGCTCCACTTGAAGAAATTGTCGGTCTGGTATGGCTCGCCGTTCTCGTACACGCGAAGGAAAGACATGTCGAGCGCGTATCGAGGGTATGTGAAGTTGTCGTGGTCTCCCCCGAAGTGTCCCATCGCGATCTCGGGCGCCATCACGATCCGGACGTCCGAGTAGCGCCTGAAGGTGTATGCGGAGTAGCGTCCGCCGCTGTACAGGGATACGACCTGAACCACGTGGCCGCTGCCTTCGCCGCCGGCCTCGTTGAGCTTGCGTTCCTGGATGGCGCTGATCGCCTCGTCGCGTGCGCTCGCACGCTCAGCGATCGTCTGCGCACCCTCCATGGCCGCGTAGACTTCCTCTGTGACGTTGTCGATCGCGATCAGCTGATCAAGCCACAGCATGGGCGCCGGACGTTCGTCGTCGAGTGAGCTCGTGTAGAAACCGCGGTCAAGGAGGTGCTCCCCTTCCTGCGAGACCTGTGCGATGGCGTCCCTGGCGCAGTGATGATTGGTCATCACGAGTCCGTTCGGCGAAACGAAGGAAGCCGTGCAGTTCGGCAGGCGCAGCGCACCCAGCCTCGCCCGCTCGAACCACTCCTCGTCGGCTTCGATACCGTACTCGGACTGGAAGAACTCGACAGGTGGATAGTCGAACGTCCACATCTTGCCGTTGTCGTACGTGCCGGCCCGGATCTCGGCGTCCTGGGCGGAGACGAGCTGGAGGTCAGCGACTCCTGTGAAAGCGGCGACTGTCAGCAGCGCGGCGGCGCGCAGTATTCTCGCTTGTATCATGTTCTGGGGTTCCTCTGGCGCGGGTGCGCGCTGGGATTTCTGGTGTTCAGCTTCGAAG
>JBFGEP010000088.1:0-7159 GCA_041580055.1 Rhodothermales bacterium
ACGCCCTGGACCGCAACCGGAGCGAGGATAACGTGGACGAGCGGGTAGCGCCGCTCCAGGACCGTCAGAATGTCCTGAAGAGCTGCTCCCGTCCGTGACGTTACGATACCGACGCGACGCGGGAAGGGCGGAATGGCCGACTTGCGGCTCTCGTCGAACAGACCCTCGTCGGCCAACCGCTTCTTGAGCCTCTCGAAAGCCTTCTGCAGCGCTCCTTCGCCCGCCGATTGCAGCCGAATCGCTCGCAACTGCAGGTCTCCGCGTGCCTCGTAAATATCTATCTGCCCGGATACGACGACCTGCATCCCGTCCTGAGGTGCAAACGAGAGTCGCGCTGCGTCGCTGCGAAACATCACACACCGAAGTTGGGCGTCGGCGTCTTTCAGAGTGAAGTAGCAGTGGCCCGATGCGGGTCGCTTGAAGTTCGAGATCTCGCCCGTCACACGTACCACGCCGAAGGTGGCTCGCAGGGCACTCCGCGCCGCCCGCACGAGCTGCGTCACCGAGACGGGTTCGGCCTGATCTTGTGAGATGGACGGAGACTCGCTCATCGGGACCGGCGGCGTTTCCAAAAATTGAGAATGATTCTTCACCGGGTCGTCACAGGCCGCCCGCGAACTGTGAATCAGCAACGACCGTATGCCCTGCTTCGACGCCTTAATGTATGACAAGCTGAGATGAGTGAACCGAAACCGATCCGACTTCTCTTCGTGTGCCTGGGCAACATATGCCGAAGCCCTCTGGCGGAGGCGGTCATGAGACATCTCGTGGCGGCTCGAGGGCTTGAGCACCGTATTTCGGTCGCGTCCGCCGGCACCGGCGCGTGGCACGTCGGCGAGCCACCCGATGAGCGGATGCGGCAGGTGGCGGCGCAGCAGGGCGTCTCCATGGACGGCCAGACGGCCGCCCAGCTGAAGGCCAGCGACCTGGAAGACTTCACCCACGTGTTCGTTATGGACAAGTCCAATCTCCACGACACGTTGTATCTCGACACCGAGGACAGGTACGGACATAAGGTGCGTCTCTTTCGTGAGCTCGATCCCGAACCGGGCGACTACCAGGTGCCCGACCCGTATTACGGAGGAGCGAAGGGTTTCGAAACGGTCTACGGTATCGTGGAGCGCACGGCTGCCGCGATCCTGGACGGCCTTGTCGAGCAGCACTCGCTCGCGTCCGGGCAATGAGGCGCGCGCTGGACGTGGAGTCGGTCAGGGCTGCGCTCGAAGACCACGGCCTCGACGGCGTCACGCTCGCGCCGGTTGGCGGCGGGGATATCTCGGCGGCGTATCGGGCAGAAGGGAGCGACGGACGCCTGCTGTTCATCAAGCACGGGCGAGCGGACGTTCTCTCGGCAGAAGAAGCGGGGCTTACGCAGCTGCACGCGGCACGGCATTCGCTCGTGGTCCCGAAGCCGGTCGCTCTGCTCGCCGTGCATGAGAATGAGGCCGTGCTCGTGCTGGAGTGGCTGGAACGGGCGAGTGCGGACGTCGCCCACTGGACACGCCTGGGTCGAGGCCTCGCGGAGCTCCACCGCACTGTCGGCGAAGAGTACGGTTACGATCGGGACAATTTCATCGGGCGGCTGCCGCAGTCGAACGCCGCCTCGGACAACTGGGTGGATTTTTTCAGGGAGCGCAGACTGGAGCCTCAAGCCGAGCGCGCCAGACGGAGCGGCCGCTGGTCCAGTCGCCGGCAGCAAAGCCTGGACCGGCTCTACGGGGTGCTGCCGGAGATTCTACCGCCGAGGCCGGAGGCGTCTCTTGTACACGGAGATCTGTGGGGCGGCAACGCCATGGCCACAACCTCCGGCCCGGCCATCGTTGATCCGGCCGTCTACCACGGCCACCGCGAGGTAGACATTGCGATGACGGAGTTGTTCGGCGGGTTCTCGTCGACGTTCTACGACACGTACCGAGACGCGTACCCTGTCGACTCCGGATACGAGCAGCGTCGGGACGTCTACAACTTGTATCACCTGCTGAACCACCTGAACCACTTCGGCGGCAGCTATGCCGGCTCGGTCGATCGCGTTCTCGACCCTTTCGGCCGATGACCCGGACGCATTACAGGTCGGCGAGCATGCCCAGGAAGCCGTCCGTGTCCGCGAGGTTGTCAAGCAGAACGTCCGGCCGATGGCGGGCGAGCTCCTCCCGGTCGAATCGTCCGGTGCAGACGGCCACCGAAATCGCCCGTATTTCGCGGCCACAACCGATGTCGTGCTCGGTGTCGCCGATGATGACGACCTCGCGTCCGGAGTAGCGATGGCCGGTGTGCTCAAACGCCCGGTCCACGGCTATGGGCGGAAGCCGGTACCGGTTGGGATCGTCACTTCCGAAAGCTCCAAACGGAAAATGAGATTCGATACCGCCGAGCCGGAGCTTCAGGTAGGCTGTCTCCCGGAGGTTGCCGGTCAGCAGCGCCAGTTGTACGCCGGGCTCGGCAGCGAGGCGCCCGAGCAGCGACCTCACGCCGGGGAGGACGTCCACCCACGACTCGTCGAGTATGCTCGCCATCGTAGAGCTGTAGAGATCGAGCGCCCGTTCGAATGCCGTCGGATCACCGTCGCGGTCCAGTCCCATCTGATGCAGGATCTCGGACAGGATCTGTTGATCGGTCTTTCCGGCGAAGGATATCAGGTCCGGGTTGAAGGGCCTGCGGAAGACCTCCTCGATGGACTGCCGAAAGGCGTCGCGGCCGCGGCCGTTGGTGGTCAGCAGAGTGCCGTCAATGTCGAATAAGAGCAGCCTTTTCACGATGCAGCGGGATGTCGAGGTGCCGTCGTGTTGAAGGCGAACGCTCGCTCAAAGTTTCGGTGCGGTCGGTCCGGCATGACTAACTTACCGGGCTTGCGATGAACATGCAGGGGGCGAGTAAGTTAGCGACCCCTCTCAGACTCCGGTAGGGACAGATTTTGGCGGACGACACCCCGAAGACACTTTACCTGCTCGACGCCATGGCGCTGGCGTACCGAGCACACTTCGTGTTCATCAGCCGGCCTTTGATCAATTCCAAGGGCCAGAACACGTCGGCCACATACGGCTTCACCAACACGCTCCTGAAGCTGATCGAGGATCACGGCATCGAGCACATGGCGGTCGTGTTCGACGTCCTCGGGGAGGGGGGGACGTTTCGTGACGAGATGTACGAGGACTACAAGGCCCATCGGGATCCGCCGCCGGACGATCTCGTGGCCAACCTGCCTCTGATCAAGGAGGTGGTCAAGGCGATGGATATCCCGGTTGTGGAGGTGGACGGCGTCGAGGCGGATGACGTGATCGGAACCCTCAGCCGTCGCGCCGAGCAGGATGGCGCCCGCGTAGTGATCGTGTCACCCGACAAAGACTTCCAGCAGCTGCTCAGCGACAGCGTCTCCATCTTCAAGCCGGCATATCGCGGGGAGTCGTTTGATCCGATCACCCGAGGCTCTTTTGCAGAGAAGTTCGGCCTCGAGCCCGAACAGTTCATCGATGTGCTCGCCCTGATGGGTGACGCATCCGACAACGTTCCCGGGGTGCCGGGTATCGGCGAAAAGACAGCCGTGAAACTGATCGACCAGTACGGAACGCTGGACAACCTGCTGGAGCACGCAGAGGACGTGAAAGGCAAGCGTGCGCGCGAAGGCCTTTCGGAGCATGCTGACGACGCCATTCTGAGCCGGAAGCTGGTCACCATCAAGACGGACGTGGACATATCGGTGGACTGGCACACGCTGCGCCGAACGCAGCCCAACGATGCCGCCATCAGTCACCTGTTCCGACAGCTGGAGTTCTCATCGCTCTACACCCGATTCCAGAAGATCGTCGGTGCGGACGCGAGCGGTCCGGGGCAGGCCGAGCTGTTTCGCGCAGCGGTCGACGGCGACTCTTCAACACCTACGGTTATCGACCAG
This sequence comes from Rhodothermales bacterium, assembly GCA_041580055.1. Lineage (GTDB taxonomy): Bacteria > Bacteroidota > Rhodothermia > Rhodothermales > JABDKH01 > JABDKH01. Next base: position 3,890 of record JBFGEP010000088.1, read on the forward strand.
GACGACCTGGAGGCGTTCGACGAGTCTTCGGTGTCGTACGTGCTGGTGGCGAATTTGGATCAACTGAAGGCGTTGGCAGACGAACTCTCCGCTGCGCCGGCGTTCGCATTCGACACAGAGACGACCGACATCCACGCTATGTGGGCGTCACTCGTTGGCCTCTCCTTTAGCGTGGAAGAAGGCCGCGCATGGTATGTGCCCACGCCGTTGCCCGACGGGACGTCTACGGAGGCGGTGCTCGAGCTCCTGCGGCCGGCTCTGACGGGCGGTGCCCTGAAAATCGGGCAGAACGTCAAGTACGATACGGTGGTGCTTGCGCGACACGGCCTGTCCGTTGACGGGCCGTTCTCTGACACGATGGTGGGACACTACCTGCTGGCCCCGGAAGAGCCTCACAATCTCGATGCACTTGCGCGGGCCTACCTCGGATACCGAACGATTCCCATCACCGACGTTATCGGCACGGGAAAGTCGCAGGTGTCTATGCGAGACGTCGCGCCGGAGGCCGTGCGCGCGTATGCGTGTGAAGATGCGGATGTGGCGTTTCGACTCCACTCCCTCGTTGCCGGCGAGCTCGAAACGGAGGGCCTGTCCGAGGTCGCGACGTCGGTAGAGTTCCCATTGATACCCGTGCTGTCCCGTATGGAGCATGCGGGCATCCGGGTGGACCCGGCCGTGCTGCAGGAAATCTCCCTGCAGATGGCGACTGATATCGATGAGCTCCGCGACGCCATCTTTGAGGCGGCCGGAGAAGAGTTCAACATCGGGTCGCCCGCCCAGCTTTCCGTGATACTGTTCGACCAGCTGGGTCTTCCGGTGGTCTCCCGAACCAGTACGGGCAAACCGTCGACTCGCGAAAACGTTCTGCAGAAGCTTGCGACCGAGCACGAGCTTCCGGCCCTGATTCTCGACTGGCGCGAGCTCTCCAAGCTCAGGAGCACCTACGTCGATTCGCTTCCGGAGCTCATACATCCGGAGACCGGGCGGGTGCACACCGAATTCAACCAGACGGTGGCCGCGACCGGACGTCTCAGCTCGTCCAACCCCAACCTCCAGAACATTCCGATACGATCCGCTCGGGGCCGGGAGATTCGCCGGGCCTTTGTGGCGGGAGACGGCATGCGCCTCATGGCGGCGGATTACGTACAGATCGAGCTCCGCATTCTGGCGTCGATGAGCGGTGACGAGGCGCTGATTCAGGCGTTCGTTTCCGGCGAGGACATCCACACGTCGACAGCGGCCCGCGTTTTCGGAATCGATCCCGCGGACGTGACGCGGCAGCAGCGCAGCAAGGCGAAGGAGGTGAACTACGGGATTCCGTACGGCATCTCACCATTCGGGTTGGCCCAGAGGCTGAGGGTTCCGCTCGACGAGGCGAAGACCTTGATCACTGAATACCATCGCTCGTTTCCGGCGGTGTCGAAATTCCTGCGGGAGCAGGTCGATCTGGCGAGGGAGCACGGGTACGCCCAGACGCTGCTGGGACGCCGGCGTTTTGTGCGGGCGATCAACGCGAGGAATCGCATGGAGCGGTCGGCGGCCGAGCGGATAGCGGTCAACATGCCGATACAGGGGACCCAGGCGGACATGATCAAGATCGCGATGATCCGCATCGACGAGCGGCTGGAGAGCGCGAATCTGCAGGCAAGGATGTTGCTCCAGGTGCATGACGAACTCGTGTTCGAGGTCGCACCGAACCATGCCGACGAGCTCGCTTCGATCGTCGAGCAGGAGATGGTGGACGCCCTTCCCCTGAACCTCCCGGTCGAAGTCGACATCAACGTCGCAGACAACTGGCTCGATGCACACTGACGACCGCTCCGCCGCGGCGGCGAGCCACTCAGACTTCGACTTTGTCCAGGCGCGCGCCGGCATTCACGAATACCGGTGCCGGACGAACGAGCTGCGGGTGCTCTGGATGCGCGAGGCCTCGGCGCCCGTAGCGACCTTCATGGTCACGTACCGTGTCGGAAGTCGCAACGAAGGGCCCGGGCTTACGGGTGCCACGCACTATCTGGAGCACCTGATGTTCAAGGGATCTCGCCGTTTCAACCGCGAGAACGGGCGCACCGTATTCTCGACCCTGCAGAACCTGGGTGCGCGGGTCAACGCCACCACATGGCTCGATCGCACGAACTACTACGAGCTGCTACCCCGCGATCACCTTGAGCTGGCGGCTGAGATCGAAGCCGACAGGATGCGGGGTGCGCTGCTGCTCTCCGAGGACGTCGACGCGGAGCGGACGGTGATCCTCAACGAGCTGGATCGCGGCGAGAACGAGCCGATGCGCAAGCTTTACCATTCCGTCTGGAGCACCGCTTTCCGGGAGCACCCGTATCACCATCCAACCATCGGCTGGCGAGAAGACGTGGAGAACATGACCCGGCAGGATCTCCGAGGTTTCTACGACACATTCTACTGGCCCAACAACACCACCGTCAGCGTTATCGGTGACGTGGATGCAGACGAAGTTCTGCGAACGGTCTCGCGTCACTTCGGGTCTGTCGGACCCTCGCTTCACCCCATCCCTGCGGACGTTCCGGCTGAGCCGGCTCAAGACGGAGAGCGGCGGGTGGTGGTCAAAAGGCCCGGTCAGCTGGGGATCGTCATGGTGGCGTTCAAGCAGCCGGCGGCCGCACACCCGGATACGTATGCGCTCGACGTGCTGTCGGTAATTTTGACGACCGGTAAATCGAGCCGACTGCACCGACGGCTGACGGATCGCGGACTGGCGACAGGGGTGTTTTCTTCCGCTGCCAGTCTCAGGGACCCGGGTCTATTCTACATCATCGCTCCGCTGGCTCCGGAGGTGGACCACGAGGTCGTCGAGCTTGAGATCGCGGAGGAGCTCCGTCGGGTTCGTGAAGGCGGCGTCACGGCGGCGGAGCTCGCTCGCGCGCACAGCCTGATTCGAGCTTCGGAGGCATTCGGGCGAGACGGTTCGTATGCAATCGCCGCCCAGCTGAACGAGGCGATCGCCGCCGGAGACTGGCGGCTCTATACGTCCGCTCTTGAGCATGCCATGAGCGTGACGGCCGAGGACGTGCGGCGGGTCGCCCGCGACTACTGCATAGAGAGGGAGCGGACGGTGGGCTTCTACGTTCCCGAAGTGGAGTCGCGCGACGAACAGGGGATCAATTCGGGTGATGGCTGATGGCGAGCTTTGAGGATCGGGTAGAGGTGACAAACATCGGGCCGTGCAGTGTCTATTCGCTGCCCACGGAGGTCTCGGACATCGTCACCTTCCGCGGCTCGTTCCGTCCGTGCCCG
>JBFGEP010000089.1:0-7125 GCA_041580055.1 Rhodothermales bacterium
GCGACGAACGCTCCGAGCGGCATCCCACCTCCCATCGCCTTGGCCAGCGTCAGGATGTCCGGCACGACACCGAAGCCCTCGAAGGCGAAGAGATGACCGGTGCGACCGAACCCCGTCTGGATCTCGTCGAAAATGAGCAGTGCCCCGACCTCGGTGCAGCGCTCGCGCAGCTGCAGCATCCACTCGCGAGACGGTACGCGGACGCCGCCCTCCCCCTGTATCGGCTCCACGATCACACAGGCCGTGTCGGTCGTGATCCCCCCGAGCGACCGCACGTCATCGAACGGCAGAAATGTCACGTCCGGCAGCAGTGGCTCGAAGGGCGCCCGATACACCTCCCGCCCCGTCACGGACAGCGAACCGTGGGTGTCCCCGTGATACGACCTCTCAAACGCGACCAGCCCGGACCGCCCTGTGAACTTCTTCGCCACCTTGAGCGCTCCCTCGTTCGCCTCGGTGCCCGACATGGTGAGGTAGACGACCTGCAGGGACGGCGGAAGGTGTCGCGCGAGGGCCTCGGCGAAACGGACCTGCGGCTGCAGCACGAACTCGCCGTACACCATCACGTGCAGGTGACGCTGGAGCTGTCGCTGCACGGCCTCGATTACGCGCGGGTGCCGGTGACCGATCGACGAGACCGCAATCCCGCTTATCAGGTCGACGACACGCCTACCGTTCGCAAGGAAAATAAACGGCCCTTCGGCAGAAGCGACCTCCAGCCCGATCGGCGATTCACTCGTCCACGCAATATGATGTCGAAACGCCCGCTCGAGGTCAGTCGACATGTACCCGCTCAAATAATCCGGTAGATGCAGGGACGAAAATACTGAGCGCCGCGACCGGCGCGCCACCCGCCGGCGGATGTCATTATCGCTGCCCGTGCGTAGTTTTCGATTTCGAATCTCCCACCTGTTAACTCTCCTCACCACGGACCCGAAGCACGAACACCATGGCAACGAAGGGTACAATCGGAATCCTCACCGGCGGCGGCGACGTGCCCGGGCTCAACCCGGCGATCCGCGCCGTCACCATCCGCGCACTGCGCGAAGGCTACAAGGTCATCGGTCTCAGACGGGGCTGGGCCGGCCTTGTCGACATGGTCCGTGACAAGGACGCCGACAACAGCGAGTGCTATCGATTCCTGACGGAGGAGCTGGTGAACCGTGCCGGACGGACCGGCGGAACGTTCTTGCATACGTCGCGGACGCGGCCCAGCCGCTTGCCCTTGCCCGTCGTCCCTCCCCACGTAAAAGACGAATACACGGACGAGATCAATGACATGACGCCCGAGGTGTTGAAGAACCTCGAGTGGCTGGGTATCGACTTCCTGATCCCTATCGGCGGCGACGACACGCTCAGCTACGCGTACCGCCTCCACACGGAGGGAATAAAGGTCGTGGCGATCCCGAAGACGATGGACAACGACGTCCCGGGCACGGACTACTGCATCGGGTTCGGGACGTGCGTCACCCGAACCATCGAGTTGACGCATACCCTCCGGACGACGGCCGGCTCTCACGAGCGGTTCCTCGTGCTCGAGGTCTTCGGCCGCTATGCCGGCTACAGCGCGCTGCTGCCGACGATGGCCGGCGCAGCCGACCGCTGCGTGATCCCGGAGCACGAGTTCGACGTCGAGAAGCTGACCGAGCTGCTCGTCTACGACAGGAACCGGCACCCGAGCAGGTACTCGGTGGTCCTGGTCTCCGAGGGCGCCAAAATGAAAGACGACATCGAGATGTCGTTCGAAGGCACTGAAATAGACATGTTCGGCCATCGTAAGCTTGGCGGAATCGGAGACCGGGTCGCGGCCCGCCTGAAGCAGCTGTCACCTCAGTTCAACAAAGGCCGGCGCATCAACGTCGTCAATCAGCGACTGGGCTACCTGGTTCGCTGCGGAGACCCTGACGCTCTGGACTCGATCGTTCCGATGGCCTTCGGCAACCTGGCGCTTGACCTGGTGCTCGAAGGGGTATCGGGGCGCCTGGTGAGCATCCGCAACGGCGTGTACGATACGGTGTCTCTGGAAGTAGTGAACGGGCCCCACAAGGCGATCGACGTGTACAAGTACTACAACACGGACAGGCTGCGCCCCAACTACACTTTCCATCAGAAGCCGCTGTTCATTATGACAAGCGACATGTAGCAGCACCGATAACCTTTTTTTTGGTTCGGCGTACACTCCGTCCCCCGGCGCTGTCCCATTGCCGCACAGTCCCTCCCGCCGATGCTCGATCCGATTGTTGAAGCGCTCTACCGCGAGTCGCTCCGCGCATGCCCACCCGAACGGACCTATCGCCTCGCCGATCTTCGCGGCGACATCCTGTCCGATCCGCTCCGTCGCTACGCGGCTGACCTGCTTCAGGACGCGGCAGCGTCCGAGCTCGCCGAGAATGACCCGGGCTCTCTCAGATGGGTCGAAATGGACCCGGAGGTGCGGTCCGCTCACGAAGCATTTGTTGCCAGGTGCCTGGACAGCGCCGTAGCTCCGCAGGAGGAGTGGGCGGAATTGCTGCGGCGTGCCGCGCAACGCACAGTCGATTTTACCGTGCGACCCCGCGCCGGCCTCGTAGCGGCCATTTTTGAGGGCGCCGAAGGGCCGCTCGACCCGGCGTCCGTAATCGAGCGCATCAGCCGGTTTCACTCGGGTCTTGCTCTCAGGGCGGCCGTCGTTCGTGGTCTGAAGAAGAGCGGTGTGGGCAAGCTCGACGAGGCCGCGTTCCGGGCGCTCGTCAATCGCGTTCACGACGCGATGACGCTCGACCACGAGCGCGCAGAATGGCAAAAGGACATCTCGCCGCTCAGGGAGGTGCTGTCCGCAGCCGGGTTCTCCGAAAGCGTTCCCACAGCGGCCGCCGCCGAACTCCTGAAGGACCTCGGTAACACGGCCGTCGCCGATGAATTCTCCAGCCGGCACGAGGAGAACGTCCTGTGGTCCGAGCTGCTGGACATACTCGCCGGACCCGAGGCGGACGAGCCGGAGACGAAGGCGGCCGTCACGGATACCACGGCTCCCGCGACCACGGAGCCCGACAAGCCGTTGCCGCTGTGGCAGCGATTCCAGAAAAACCTCAACCAGCCCATCGGGGTGCCGGCCGCTCGTAGTACTCCAGACAGCGAGAAGCGATCAGAGATCAAGCCGCCGGATCGATCCCCGGCAGCCCGGCCCCGCGACGGGCACGCAGCCGAGGAAGAGGAATCTCAGAAGCCGCTCTGGCAGAGGTTCAGAGCCGTCCGCGATCCCGAGTTGCACGACGAGTCGATCAGCGATCTGGAAATCGCCATCCTCGGCGGGGCGGCAGGTCGGGGCCGGGAAGCTTTCCTGTCGAGCCTATTCGACGGCGACGAGGAAACGTATGCCGATGTCCTCAGCCGCCTCTCCAGGACGCGCAGTTGGTCGGAGGCCTCACGCGTAATCGCTGAGGATGTCTTCAAGCGCTTCCAGGTCAATATCTACAGCGATGAGGCGGTTGCCTTCACCAACGCGGTCGAAGCCCGCTTCCGGGTGAAAGAGGCGAGCGGCTAGCGGTCCCTTTCGTAGACCGCTGGCAGCCCATACCTTACTCACTCTCCGCCACCCGCTCCCTCCGACAGATGAGCCACAAACCCAGCCCGCTCGTGCAGGACCTGAATGCCAGGCGCCACGAAGCGCTCGAGGCCGGCGGCAAGGAGAGGATCGCGCGTCAGCACGAAAGGGGAAAACTGACGGCGCGCGAGCGGATCGAGATCCTGTTAGACGAAGGATCCTTCGAGGAGATGGGCATGTTCGTCCGGCACCAGATCACGAAGTTCGGCCTCGAAAACAACCGGCCGTACGGGGATGGTGTCGTGACGGGGTACGGGACCATTCACGGCAGGCTGGTCTACGTCTTCTCACAGGACTTTTCCGTATTCGGTGGCTCCCTGGGCGCCGCACACGCCCAGAAGATCATCGAAGTCATGGGGCTCGCGCTGGAAAACGGAGCGCCTGTCATAGGGCTGAACGACTCCGGCGGAGCGCGCATCCAGGAGGGAGTCGATTCTCTCGGTGGATACGCGGACATCTTTCTGCAGAACACACTTTGCTCCGGAGTCATTCCGCAGATCTCAGCGATCATGGGCCCGTGCGCCGGGGGCGCGGTCTACAGCCCTGCCATCACGGACTTCGTCTTCATGGTCCGTGGCACAAGCTACATGTTCGTGACCGGGCCGAACGTCGTGAAGACGGTCACGCAGGAGGACGTGACCTCCGAGGAGCTCGGCGGTGCGATGGCGCACGCCCGGAAGAGCGGCGTCGCCCACGTCGCTACCGCAAACGATGCCGAGTGCCTGCTGGCGATCCGCGATCTGATGAGCTACCTGCCTCAGAACTGCGAAGAACAGGTCCCTCGGGCGGAGAACCGTCCTCCGTCGGAGACGCAGACAAAAGAGCTTGACAGCCTCGTCCCCGAGAACCCGAACAAGCCGTACGACATGCACGATGTCATCTCGCGGATCGTCGACGCGGACTCGTTCTACGAGATCCACTCGGACTTCGCGCAGAACATCGTCGTAGGATTTGCGCGAATTGAGGGGCGTTCGGTAGGTATCGTCGCAAATCAGCCGGCCGTACTTGCAGGAGTTCTCGACATACAGTCGTCCGTCAAGGCGGGGCGGTTTGTCCGGTTCTGCGATGCGTTCAACATCCCGCTGCTTGTCTTTGTTGACGTGCCCGGGTTCCTGCCGGGAACGGATCAGGAGTGGGGCGGCGTCATCCGCCACGGTGCGAAGTTGCTCTACGCGTTCTGCGAAGCAACCGTACCCCGGATCACGGTCATCACCCGAAAGGCGTACGGCGGCGCCTACGACGTCATGAACTCGAAGCACATCCGCGGCGACCTGAACTTCGCATGGCCCACGGCCGAGATCGCGGTTATGGGCTCGAAGGGCGCGGTCGAGATCATCTACCGAAAGCAAATCGCGGAGGCCGAGGACCCCGAGGCGGTCGAAGCCGCGTTCATCGAGGACTATCGCGACCATTTCGCGAACCCCTACATAGCTGCCGAGCGCGGGTATGTCGACGACGTGATCCTCCCGTCGCAAACCCGATCCCGCGTCGCCCGCGGCCTCAAAATGTTGGAGAACAAGGTCGTAAACAATCCACGCAAGAAACACGGCAACATTCCGCTATAGGCCGATAACAGGACGACGATTTAGAAATACATGGGCGACCTTACGACCGGGTCGGTTTCTTTAGTCCAAAACAAACCCGCATGCGCACCCCCCTTTCCGGCATTCTCACGGCGATCCTGCTGATGCTCTGGCCACTTGCCGCGGCAGCCCAGTCGCAGGACGCCTACGACCCCACACCCGCCATTCCGACGGACAGCCTTGAGGCACTGGGTGCGTCCGCCGACGAGTCAATTGATCTCGAGGAGTTTTCCAGATCCGAGCTCTTCGGTCTGATGGCCGGCATCTACAGATCGCAGGCGGAGATTCTCGCCGCGCACGCTCGCGAGGACAGCACGGCCGTGGAGGCGCACCTCGACGAAGCGCTTGAGGATCTGCTGCGCCTCTCTCGCGGCTCCGGTGTGGATACGCTCGCCCGGTACCGCGAGCTGTTCCGCAGCGTGGTGTCCGAGTACGAGGACTACTACGGAACGGCGGACTCTCTGGCGCCGGCGCTCGGCAGCATCTTCGCGTTTCGCACGAGGATGTTTGCCTCCATGAACCAGCTTCACGAGCCGCTCCTGGAGGACATCAGCATCCTCGAAAACATCGGTCCGATCTCGACCACGGTCCCGATGACGATGAACCGGCTGGTCGAGTCCAGCATCATATACCTGATGCGCGAACCGGAGCGGCACGTCCACGGCTGGATGGCGCGGTCGGACACCTACCTGCCCATGATCGAGGAGATTTTCGCCGAGGAGGGCGTGCCGGACGAGCTCAAGTATCTGGCGATGATTGAGAGTGGACTCAACCCGAGAGCCAGGAGCTGGGCGCGGGCGGTCGGCATGTGGCAGTTCATCAGCGCGACGGGCAGGCACTACGGGCTTCGCGTCGACAACTGGGTCGACGAGCGGATGGACCCCGAGAAGGCGACGCGGGCCGCCGCCCGGCACCTCAAGGATCTATACGCCATGTTCGGGGACTGGCACCTAGCGCTGGCCGGCTACAACTACAGTCCGGGCAAGCTTCGGCGCCACCTGCGCCGCGTGGAGCGGAGCCTTGGCAGGAAGGCCACGTTCTGGGACGTGTACCGATATATCCCCCGGGAGACTCGTAACTACGTGCCGATGTTCATCGCGACGTCCCTTGTGCTGACGCAGCCCGAGCAATTCAGGATTGAAAAGAAGGATCAAGGACCGACCTACGAATACCACCACGTGCCCGTCTATGGCATGCTGAGTTTGCAGAGGGTCGCGGAGATGTCGGGCACGTCCGTGGCGACCATCCGGGCACTGAACCCCGAGCTTCGCAGGTCGACGCTGCCGCCTTCGAAGAGCCCCTACTGGGTGCGCATTCCCTACGGATCTTACGAGCAGTTTGCGGAGGCGTACCGCGACCTCCCTGAGTCGGCACGCCGTCCCCTGGACCAGCATGTCGTGAAAAGCGGTGAGACGCTGAGTCAGATCGCGTCCCGGTACGGGGTCGGCTGGCGCCAGCTGATGCAGAGCAACGGACTTCGGAGCTCGCGCATCCGGCCCGGCCAGCGACTTGCAGTACCGCTGCGTGACTACGGCGCCCCGGCCGGCGGCGATCTCGCTACCGAGGGCGGCGTGACCGTTCGCTACGGAGCTAGGCTCGTCAGGCCCATCGCCGCGGCTTCATCGGCCGACATCCCGTCGACGGCAGCCCGGCTCGTCGAGGAATCCGCGAATCGAAAACAGACGGCGCGCGAGAGAACGGCGCGAAGGGCCCAGCCGCCGGCAGGCCTGACGCGCATCGTCTACACCGTCCGCCGGGGCGATACCCTCGGTGAAATCGCTGAGCAGTACGGGACCAGTGCGCGGAAGCTTCGAGAATGGAACAACATCCGCGGCAGCAGAATCCGGGTGGGCCAGAAACTGTACCTCTACGTGGCGTCCAAGCCACCGGCCCAGAGCTCGACGTACACGGTGCGGCGCGGCGACAACCTCGCCGGGATCGCTTCGAAGCACGGCGTGA
>JBFGEP010000090.1:0-7087 GCA_041580055.1 Rhodothermales bacterium
GACGGCCCTGAACACGCAGCTGCGCAGATACTCCACGGCGGCGCTCCCTTTTCTCCTCGTAAGTCCTGACCGGGCCCTGATTCTCGGTGGCGTTCGGCCGGATGCCATCAGTCAGGCGCTGGAACGCGGGGCATCCGTCGTAGTCGCCGCCGAGCCGCATGCCGGCGTCCGCGCGGAGCTCCTGCGTCGCCCGTACCGGAATCGATACCCGGTGCTGTTCGATGCACGACTGCAAATACGCGCAGACGAGGCTCGAAGCATCCTGGCCAATACTGCGGAGTCCTTCGACCTGATCTATCTGAAGGACGTCGGCTCGTTCAGCGGGTCGTCCGGCCTTTTCGCGCTGCAGGAGGAACACCACCTCACGCTCGAAGCTTTCGACGATATGTGGGCGAAGCTGTCGCCGGGCGGAGCGATCGCCGTGAGAGTGTGGATAGATCACCCGCCGCGAGCGATCCTCAGGATGGTCGCGATGCTGGCAACCCTGCTCGAGCGCGCCGGAGCCGAGCAGCCGGCGAACCACCTTGTAGCAATCCGGAGCTGGGGAGCCGTGACGGTGGTCGCGCGAAAGAGGGCCGTCGGAGGCGAAGCCGTCGCGGCGGTCCGATCGTGGGCCGAGGAGATGCTGTTCGACCCGCTGATACTTCCCGGCGGGCAACGGTCCGAGCGAGGATCGCACCACGCACTGCAGGACACCACGCTCTTCGCGAGCATCGACTCGTTGCTCTTCGGCAACCGGGAGGCGCTGTACCGCGGGTATCCGTTCCGCATAGAGCCGGCAACGGAGAATCGACCCTACTTCTCCCAGTTCCTGCGGTGGGGCCACCTCCGCGAGCTCAAGGCGGTGGTCGGCGCGGGCCGCGTCGCCCACTACGAGCTCGGCACACTGATCGTCGGCGCAACCTTCATCCAGGTGTTCTTCGTCGCGCTGCTCCTGATCGTGCTCCCGCTCGCACGGCTCGGATGGAAGGGTGCGCGCCGGGGGTGGACGCTCCTCTATTTCGGCGGGCTGGCCGTGGGCTTCATGTTCATGGAGATCGTAATGATCCAGCGCTTCACGTTGTACTTCGGGTATCCGATGCTGGCCGTTTCGTTTGTCTTCACGGTGCTGCTCATCATGTCGGGATTCGGCAGCATGTGGTCGTCGCGGCTCCGGGCCGGTCTTCGGCCTCTGCATTTCGCGACCGGCGCGGCCGCCGTCGGGATCGGACTCCTCTTGGTGATAGGGGCGCTCATCATGAACGGCACCCTCGGGGCATCGACCGGGCTGAAGCTGGCGATCGGTGCGGCCGTGCTCGGGCCGGTGTCTTTCGCCATGGGCATTCCCTTTCCGCTGGGGCTGCGGTTCCTCGGCGGGGAGTCACCGGCACAGGTTCCGTGGGCCTGGGCCATCAACGGATGCATCTCCGTCGTCGCCGCTCCCGGCGCGATCCTGCTCGCGGCCGAGCTCGGGGCCACGACCGTGCTTCTCACCGCAGCCGCAGCCTACGGCGCGGTCGCGCTCGGCACGCTCGTCGTCGCCCTGGCGGTCCGCTGACGGACGAGAGCGCTACGGCGACTTCTTCTGCCGCTGCCTCTCGAGTTTCAGTCGATGGGCCGTTTTCATCTCTTCGGCCTCCGTGCGGATCTCCGAAAGATCCTGCACCATCTCGCTCCAGCCGTACCACAGGGCATAGTCCGGATTCGCGTGGAAAACGCCCTGAAATGCCCGCATCCGATGCTTGAGGAACATAACAAAGAGCGTCTGCTCGACCGGCGTGGGTGCGTCATGGAATGTCAGCAGATCAGGGAAAGCGTACGCGTAGCTCTCCGGCTTCTCCAGGATACCTTCCTCATACAGCGCAACCACCTCACGTATCGCCTCCGCCATCAGGTGGTCGATGTCGCGGATGAAGTCGTCGCCTTTCTGGAGCTCGGACCGGGCGAAGTTCTCGGAGTGACAGTCACCGCAAATCGCGATCATTTTGTCGCGGCCTTCCTGCCATTCTTCCTCCGTAAGGCGGGCGACCTTGGCCTGCTTCACGACCTCCAGACGAGCCGTAGGCTGTCCCTCGGGATCCAGCACCCCAAGAGCCTGCAGGATGGTCACGCGGTCGGCCGCCCACTGCTCGTTCTCGGGCAGAGGCAGACGCACCGCGAGGAATCCCCACGGCGTGCTGACGTTGTGATCGCCGTCCGACATGTGGCAGGTCTGGCACGTCGGAGCCGCGGCGCCCTCCGGCAGGGCGCCCGCTCGCTTCAGCGTATGGCGCACGCCGTGCTTCGACGACGAGTACATCTCCCACTGAGGGTGGTCGAAGCCCATGTGGCAGGTCTGGCACGCTTCCGGCTGGCGCGCCTCCTCCACAGAGAACGTGTGGCGCGTGTGACAGCCGTCGCACGACGCGTTGCCGAAGCCGGAGCCGCTCTCCTTCAGCGCCTCGATCTCCGCCTCGGTCTTGATTCCGATTTTGTGGCAGCCGCCGCAACCCTTCATACCGTCGGTCAGGCCCGCCGGCTGCCAGTGGATGCTGGGCATCGCCTTCATGGCAGCCCACGCCAGGGCGTGCTTGCCTTCCTTGAACTGCTCGACTCGCTCGGGATGGCACGTGTCGCATGTCTCGACGGTCGGAATCTCAGCCTCGTGGGCGTCGTCCGCGGACGTGTGCCCCTCGCCGTGGCAGTCGCCGCACGTGACCTCTTCGGTGAAGTGGCGACTCAGCCGCCAATCGTTCACTGCACCCGGCGTCTCCTGCTCGTGGCAGGTGACGCAGTCAGATGCGGGTGCGGCGGCGTCGCGAGGGTCCTCAGCTACGCCAGTTGTCACGGCGAGATACGATCCGACGAGAACAACTAGGGGCAGAATGTGGGTCACAAGCAGTTTCATGACGTGGCGCTCACTTTCATGCGGGGTGATTGTGCGATGATCTTATACATTCGCGTGCGCTCGCGCAACAGTAAATTGCACTGATATTCCGGCTGATCATTGGTGTGTATGTGGACCCAGGAAAACGAGGCGGGACTATACCTCGTTGTCGTCACGCGCAGGCTGCCCGGGGCGTTGTGGAAGACGATTCTTGTGAACGCGGGCTTCCGCATTGACGAATGGACGGGACCAGGGTCCCCGGGCGACGAGGATCTGGCGGAGGCCCTTCGGGACGGCTGCGACGCCGTCATCGGCCAGCTCACGGAGGTCTGGGACGAGAACAGGCTCTCCGCCCTCCACGCCGCCGGCGGCAGGGTCTACTCCAACTATGCCGTCGGCTACAACAACGTCGACGTCGACGCCGCAAGCCGTCTCGGCATCGCGGTCACGAACACGCCGGGCGTCCTCACGGAGGCGACCGCGGAGCTGGCTGTGGCACTGACACTTGCCGCCGCGCGTCGCATCACAGAAGGCGACAGAATGGTCAGGGAAGGCCGGTTTACGGGATGGGCTCCCGATCTGCTGCTCGGGACGGAGCTGCGCGGCAAGACCCTGGGACTCGTCGGGCCGGGGCGGATCGGATCGGCTTACGCCCGGATCATGGTGGCGGCTTTCGGAATGGATCTCGTCTACCACGGACCCTCCGGAAAGCCGGAGCTGGAGACGCGAATCGCTGAAATGCACCGTGGCAGCTCAACGCCCGCCCTCTGCCGACATGAGCCGGATCTGGACGCGCTTCTTCGCGTGGCGCACGTCGTCAGCCTGCATCCGCCGCTGACCGCGGAGACCCGCCACCTCGTGAACGCGGCCCGTCTTTCCCTCATGAAGCCGGACGCGATCCTGGTCAACGTCAGCCGCGGACCCGTCATGGATGAGGCAGCTCTCGTGAGCCATTGCCGTGAACACTCAGAATTCCGGGCAGCACTGGACGTCTTCGAGGACGAGCCCCAGCTGAAACCCGGACTCGCCGAGCAGCCGAACGTCGTCCTGGCGCCGCACGTCGGATCCGCGAGCACGTGGACGCGCGAGGCGATGTCCGTGCTCGCTGCGCGGAACACGGTGGGCGTCATCGAGGGGTATCCCCTGTGGTCGGACGACGACTTCGAACCGCTGCTAGTAGAGAATGCTCCTCGCGCGATCCCGAGCGTGATCAACCCGGAAGTGCTGAAGGTGGGCTAGCGCGACTCGCCTGCCCTCACTCGCCGTAGCCGGCACAGTCCTGCACTTCCGTCGCTCTCTCCATCTGGTTCGACTGGACGTAGGACTGAAAGAGCAGTTGGCAGATCGGTTCGGTGTCGGCACCCGCTGCGCCATACAGCGAGCGGGCGGCTTCCAGTGGACCCGTGGCCAGGCCGAACAGCTCGGTGCGCTCGGCCGTCAACGTCTCGGTGCTCGCCTCTGCCTCAGCTATCGCCTCCGGCGTCATCTCACTACGCCTCTCCCGAAGCCCGTCGTCGATGTCTCCAATCTCATCGTTGATCGCGATGGCCTTGTTGACGTAGGCCGCGCCGAGATTGTAGTGTGCCTCCGCGTATTCCGGGTCCAGGCTTACGGCCGCGGTGAGCTGCTCTATCGCTTCGTCGTAGCGCTCGGCCTCGAGCAGCAGCGATCCGTAGTTGTACCGGAAGACCTTGTTGTCCGGCTCTTCCTCGATCACCTTCCCGTAGTAGTCCGATGCACGGTCCGTCTGACCTGATATCACGTACGCGTTCAGAAGCTGGGCCCGGAGATCCCCGTTGTCCGGGAACGTCGCCGTGCTCTTCTCAAGAAGTGTCACGGCATCAGCGGCCCGGTCATTTGTCAGGTAGAGATTTGCCAGATACTTGTGAGCGTCCGCGTCATTTCCACCCCGGCTGATCGCCATCTCGAGCGGAGCGATCGCTTCCTCACCCCGGTCTGCATTCATGAGCGAGAAGGCCCAGTTGACGTAGGAGTCCGTTGAGTCGGGAGCCAGCACGGTGGCGCCCCGAAAGAAGGCCGCCGCCGACAGGTATCCATCGACTCCGCCAGATTGCTGAGCCGCCGTGTACGCCTGGACGCCCTGGCGGACCTCCTCCAGATACGCGATCAAGACCTGCTTTCGCACGTCGTCCGTCCGCTTGGGCTCTTTCGCGATCGCGGCCTTCAGCGACTCCACGGCCTTACCCAGGAGGTCCGCGTGCTCCTCCGCGTCGACAACCGACGCCGACTTGCCGATGAGAATCCGGCCGTGAAGCTCGAGCGCTTTCGCGTCGTCCGGGTTGTCCGCGAGAGCCTCTTCGATATGATCGAGCGCGACTTCAAACTCGCCGTTCTTGAGCGCGCGCTCCGCCTGCTTTACCTGCGCAAGAGTCGGCCCCGCCGCAGCAACAAACACCACGAGAATGGCCACACAGGACGTCCACTTGTTCATCTGGGCTACCGGTACTGATCCTGAAGTCTCGACGGGATATACAAACCCCCTGCCGTCAATACAAACGGCATCCCGGTCCCTGCGTGAGTCAGCCCTGTACGGGTCAGGCGACGACGTCAGTGAATCTTGACGGTCTTGCGCTCCGTTACTTCCGCTTTCGGCACGCGGATGAGCAGCTCGCCGTCCTTGAACTCGGCCTGCACCTCCTCCGTGCGGGCGGCGGCCGGAAGGGTGATGCTTCTGTAGAAGCTGCCGAAGGATCGCTCCACGCGCAGGAAGTTCTCTCCTTTCTCCTGCTTCGCCTCCTTCCTCTCGCCGCGGATCGTCAGATCGTGATTCTCGACCTCGACTCGGACGTCGGACTTGCCGATGCCCGGCAGGTCGACCCGGATGACGAACTGCTTGTCGGTCTCGGACATGTCCATTCGGGGAGCCCAGATCTTACCCGCGAACTCCCCTTCCTCCCCGAACGAGGAGAACATGTCGCCGAAGAGACGGTCCACCTCGCGCCTGAGGTTGCGCAGCGGCGTCATCGCGCGGGTCGTGAGTGCTTCCTTCTCGCTCATTTGGCCTCCGTGGATTGAATGGGTACGGTGCTCTCCCTGCGGCAGGCGGCGCGGGGCCGCATGCCGACGAGGTGCAATCAGTGTCGTGGTCGCGGAAGAAGTTGACAGGCAGGCCGCCGAGATCTCGTCAGAAGAAGGATTCACGTGCTGTAGGACCGCACCCTCGGTACCTGTATCGTCCATCACGTATTTTCGCTGCGGCGCACCCCGTAAGCGCTGCCGTTTCTCTGGACCTTTTCAGCCGCCCAGCAAAATGCCGTTTCCGCAGACCCGCACGTTTCGATCCGCCAGCTCCTCTACCGCCGCCTTCGCCGTCATCCTGTGCTCGCTACTCGGCTGCGGAGAGGCGGAGCAGCCGCCCAACATCCTATTCGTGTTCGCCGACGATCACGCGTCACACGCGGTGGGCGCATACGGATCGGTCATCAACGAGACACCCAACATCGATCGACTCGCCAACGAGGGGATGCTGTTCGAGAATGCCTTTGTCACCAACTCGATCTGCGCTCCGAGCCGCGCCACGATCCTCACCGGGCAATTCGGGCACCTCAACGGCGTCCCGACCAACCGGGACACACTCCACGCCACGACGCTGACGTTCCCCAAGCTGCTGACCGAGGCCGGCTACCAGACGGTCATGATCGGCAAGTGGCACCTGAAGAATCCGCCGGACGGCTTCACGCACTACGAGGTGCTCCGCGGACAGGGGCCGTACTACAACCCGACCCTGTACTCGGAGCGGGACACCGTCGCCTACACCGGCTACACGACCGACATCATCACCGACCGCGCGCTGACGTGGCTGACACAGGATCGAGACCCGTCGAAGCCGTTCCTGATGATGTACCAGCACAAGGCGCCACACCGCTGGTGGGACCCGGGCCCCGATCACCTCACGATGTACGACGACCGGGACATCCCGGAGCCCGGCGACCTCCTCGATAACTACGAGGGCCGGACCTCCGCGGCGAAGACGCAGGAGATGACGATCGCCCGGCACATGACCGACCGCGATCTCAAGTTCGAGGCACCGTCGGATCTCACCACCGAGCAGTTGGCCGTCTGGAACACCGCCTACGAGCCCCGGAACGATGCCTTCCGCGCCGCCGCCCCGGAGGGTGACGATCTCGTGCGGTGGAAGTACCAGCGCTACATCAAGGACTACCTGCGCGCCGTGGCCTCGGTGGACGACAACATCGGGCGGCTGCTGGACCACCTGGACGA
>JBFGEP010000091.1:0-7055 GCA_041580055.1 Rhodothermales bacterium
ACCGCAAGCCGATCGACCCGGTTGTTCGTAGGGTCGTCGGCGTGCCCCTTGACCTTCACCCACTCGACGCGGTGGCCCTGCATCCTGTCGAGCAGCTCGAGCCAGAGGTCCTGGTTCTCGACGGGCTTTTTGCTCGACGTCTTCCAGCCGTTTTTCTGCCACCGGTCGATCCAGCCATCCTTGAATGCCCTCGACAGGTAGGCGCTGTCGGTGTGGATCTTCGCATAAACGGGTTCTCGAATCGCTCGAAGGGCCTCGATGGCGGCGCGCATTTCCATTCGGTTGTTCGTCGTGTGGGCCTCGGCTCCGGAAAGCTCTCGCTCGTGCGAGCCGTATCTTAGAATCGCCGCCCAGCCTCCGGGTCCGGGGTTGCCGCTGCAGGCACCGTCGGTGTAGATGATGATCTTCTTCAACGGGGATCCAGGAGGGGGTTGCCGAAGGATCAAACCTAAGACAGCGGGATCAGCCCGGCAAAGGCACACGATCAGACAGTGCCCTCATGTCCAGGCGCTCCGAAGCAATGAAATTCGTCGACTACGTTACAATCTCGGTTCGAAGCGGCAAGGGAGGGGCGGGTGCCGTCGCTTTCCGGCGCGAGAAGTACGAGCCGAAGGGAGGACCGGACGGAGGCGACGGGGGAGACGGAGGCTCGGTGATCCTCGAGACAGACCGCCAGCTATACACCCTTCTGGATCTCCGGTACAACCGGCACCACTTTGCGGAGAGCGGTCGCCCGGGCGAAGGCTCAAATCGAAAAGGCCGCGACGGAGCAGACATCGTGCTCCGCGTGCCGGTAGGTACGGTCGCGCGCGACAAGGAGTCGGGAGCGATTGTGGGCGAGTTGGTCGAACCCGGCGACAGGTTGGTGCTGGCTCCGGGCGGCCGAGGGGGCAAGGGCAACGCTCATTTCAAGTCGTCGACGAAGCAGGCGCCGCGTTTCGCCCAGCCGGGCGAAGAGGGCGTTGCTCGAGACGTGATCCTCGAGCTCAAGTTGCTGGCGGATGTGGGCCTCGTAGGATATCCGAACGCCGGCAAGAGCACGTTGGTCGCGACCGTTTCTGCAGCGCGACCCAAAATCGCGGACTATCCATTTACGACGCTGGAGCCGTCGCTCGGCGTGGTGTACGTCGGCGAGTACGAGTCCTTCGTCATCGCAGACATTCCGGGCATCATTGAAGGAGCGCACGCAGGGAAAGGTCTCGGCACCCGCTTTCTTAAACACATCGAAAGGAATGCCCTATTACTCCTGGTCATTCCGATCGATGCGGTGGACGTAGCGCTGGAGTACCGCACGATTCTCGGAGAGCTCGAGGGCTACGACCCGGCGCTGCTTAACAAGCCACGTATGATTGCTCTTTCGAAGGTGGACCTCCTTCCGGATCAGGCTGAGGATCCGTATGTGCAGGAGGTCGTCGGCCTGCTGCCTGCGGATGCCGAAGTCGTTCCCATCAGCGCCGTGAGCGGTATCGGCATCGAGGCGCTCAAGTACCGGTTGTGGACGAGGGTCCGGCGCACGCGTGAGGGAGAAGGAGCATCGCCCGATTGACGGTCGACCGGAAAGAGAAAGAGGCACTCGTCGCACTGTCTGTTGTGGGTGGCCTCGGGCCGGCTCGAATGCGGGCGCTGATGACCGAGCTGGGCTCTGCGAGGTCCGTGCTCCGCGCCAGCGCGGACCGGCTGATGCAAGTGCGCGGGATCGGCCCTGCGGTGGCCGGTGAGATATCGGCACTGCGGCCGGAACGCGTTGTGCCACAGCAGATCGATCGGGCGCGTCGGACTGGAGCTCGATGGAGGACGCCGGGAGAAACGGGCTACCCGGGTCTGCTGCAGGAGATCTACGACCCGCCGTGGCTCGTCTGGTCGAGAGGCCGGCACGACATTGATCTGGAATACACCATCGCAGTGGTAGGCACACGTCGGCCGACGCCCGCCGGAAGGCGCTTCGCCTACGACATGGCCTATTCGCTGTCGAGGCGCGGTTGGACGGTTGTCAGCGGTCTTGCCTATGGGATCGACGCCGCCGCCCACCGTGGAGCGCTTGACGCGGGTGCTCCTACCGTAGCCGTGCTCGGCTGCGGCGTGGACGTTGTCTATCCGGCGCCCAACCGTCGGCTGTTCTCACGAATACTCAGAGAGGGCCTGCTGCTATCCGAGTTTCCAATGGGTGCGAGTCCGGACGCCACCAATTTCCCGCGCCGCAACCGACTCATCAGCGGAATGTCGCGAGGCGTTGTTCTGGTCGAGACCTTTGAGTCGGGAGGAGGCCTCATAACGGCGAGATTCGCGCTGGAGCAGAACAGGGAGGTCTTTGCGGTACCGGGCGTCCCGCGGAGCGCGGCCAGCCTGGGCTGCAATCGCCTCATCCAGCGCGGGGAAGCCAAGCTTGTTCTCGATGTGGACGATGTGGAGGCAGAGTTCGCTTCCGACCTGCCGCCCTCTCCGCCGGAAGCGAGGCCGGCCCCGAAAGAGGCGAATGAAAGGCAAGACCCACTCCTCGCGCATTTGAGTGCTGAACCGCTGCACATCGAAGAGCTCTCCACCCGGTCCGGGTTGGGAATCGCAGAACTCCAGTCGAGGCTGATGATGCTGGAGATCTCGGGGATGGTCCGACAGATGCCGGGCAAACGGTTCTATCTTAGGCGAGAGTAGAACCCAGGCGGCAGAAGCCGTGCACGCGACGACGATGTCAGAGGCGGACAGAATCGAAACCGAGATCGAGATCCGGGTGCCCGACGGGTACAGCGAGATGGCCCGCCTCGACGTGTACCTGACGCGCTCGATCCTGAATGCTTCGCGAAGCAAGGTTCAGCGAGGCATCAAGGACGGGCGGGTCTCCGTTAATGACAGCGTGGTAACACGTGCATCGTACGCGGTTCAGCCGGGTGACCGAATCGTATGCATGATCCTTCGCTCGCCACCGATCGTGGCAGTCCCGCAGCCGATACCACTCGACATCATTTTTGAAGACGACTGGCTCATCGTCGTCAACAAGGCGGCGGGCATGGTCGTCCATCCAGCCTACGGGAACCGTGACGGGACGCTGGTGAACGCGCTTCTTCACCATGTGGGAGCATCCGCTGTTTCACTCGACGAGGAGGCTAACGAGGACGAAGATGCGGGACTCTCGCTCGTGAATGCGTTCCCCGAGCGCCCGGGCGACGTCTCGGTACGGCCGGGCATAGTTCATCGATTGGACAAGGACACGAGCGGGCTGCTCGTCGTGGCGAAAGATGACGTGACGCATGCTGACCTTGCGGGGCAGTTCAGCACGCGGACAATCGGCCGGGAGTATGTCGGTCTCGTATGGGGCGTGCCCGATCCGGCGGAGGGTCGAATCGATCGGCGCATTGGCCGAGATCCAAGAGACCGCAAAAGGATGGCGGTGGTCCGGTCGGGCGGCAAGGAAGCCGCGACCACGTACCGTCTGCTCGAATCCTTTGGCGACTCGTCAATGATCTCATTTCGGCTCGAGACCGGCCGGACGCACCAGATACGGGTCCACGCAACGTCGGTGGGTCATCCGATACTCGGGGACGAGACGTACGGGGGTCGCGACGTCAAGAGGTGGGGTCTGTCCAGGGTTCGTCGCGCGACATACCGCAACATTCTTGACTCCCTTACGCGGCAGGCGCTCCACGCCCGTTCGATCCATTTCGTGCACCCGAAAACACGCGAATTAGTGAGTTTCGAGAGTCCGCTCCCTGGCGATATGGCGGACGCTGTCGAGCGGCTGAAGCGAGCTTCGTGATTCGGACTGCCACGTTCTGAAGCGCGTGTTTTCGCCGCTCGGCGGCGTTGTCGGACGAACTATCTGACACGCCATTCGTTCATAAACGATTGGGTGAGACAACGATCCAGGACGATGTTGACGGTGGAGACAGAAATTACGAGGCTGCTAAGCCCCGACTCGATCAGGGTCGGGCTTGAGGGGAGCACCAAGACGGAGATCCTGGAGTCGCTGATTCTGACGCTCGAGGACAACCCGGCGGTTCTAGATCTCGATCGCGTGAGGGAGGACGTCCTCGCCCGCGAAGGCATCATGTCAACCGGGGTCGGTCAGGGACTGGGCCTGCCGCACGCTAAGACCTCGGGCGTCAGCGAGACGACCGCCGCTTTCGCAGTGACAGCGGAGTCCATCGACTATCGCGCGATCGACCAGCAGCCGGTCCGCCTGATTTTTCTTCTGCTCGGGCCGGAGACATCGCGGTCTCAGCATATCAAGATCCTCAGCCGAATTTCCCGACTCATGAACCGCGAGCAGATTCGGGAGTCGCTGCTCGAGGCCGCTACGCCCGAAGAAGTGCTGGAAATCTTCTCCGAAGGAGAACTGGAACTCCTGGATCGTTAGCTCACCCGGCCCGCACCCCGACGCGTCTCCCACCGCTTGAGTCAGCCTTTCCGAAATATCAAGGGCACGTTCGACATTCTTCCGTCCGCCGCAGAGGCCGACGGGACCCACGTGCCCTCGACCAGCGCATGGCGCCACGTCGAACGCCATATCCATTCGGTAATGGCCGCCTACGGAGCGCACGAGATCCGAACGCCGATAATCGAACCGACCGAGCTCGTCGCTCGTGGAATTGGCGAACTGACGGACATTGTCTCGAAGGAGATGTTTTCGTTCGTGCGGGGAGACACGAGCTACGTGCTCCGGCCTGAGATCACCGCACCCGTGATGAGGGCGTACCTGCAGCATCACCTCGACCAGTCCGGGGGCGCGCAGAGGCTGTACTACCTCGGTCCTTGTTTCCGGGCTGAGAGGCCACAAAAGGGACGGTACCGGCAGTTCCATCAGTTCGGGCTCGAAGTCATCGGGTCCGACAGTCCGATGGCGGATGTCGAGACGATCCTGGCCATGGTAGACGTCTATACTTCGCTGGGCATCTCGGACATGCACCTACGTATCAACACGCTGGGCGATGAGGGAAGCCGGCCGAGATACAGGCAGGCGCTCCAAGACTATTTCGAGCCGTACGCCGACACGCTCAGTGACACGAGCAGGGATCGGCTCCGGTCGAATCCGCTGCGAATCCTGGATACCAAGAACCCGTCCGAGCGCGAACTTCTGCACGACGCGCCTCGCCTTCTGGATTTCGTAGACGACGACAGCAGAGACCACTTCGAGGCCGTGAGACAGCTCCTTGATGAAGCCGGCGTCAGCTATCAGGTCGACCCGTTTCTGGTGCGCGGCCTGGACTACTATACGCGTACGGCATTCGAGCTTGAGTGCTCGTCGCTCGGGGCGCAGAATGCGCTGGCCGGTGGCGGCAGGTACGATCTCCTGGCGAGGGAGATCGGAAGTAAGAGCCCCGTGCCGGCCGTCGGTTTTGCGGCTGGGTTCGAACGCCTTTTCCTGGCATTGGCCTCGGAAGGTGTTGAGCTGCCGGGTCCCTCAGGCCCCGACTTTTTCGTAGTCGCTATCGGCGAGGACGCAAGCCGCACCGGCCTTCAGGTC
The DNA here is from genome assembly GCA_041580055.1 of Rhodothermales bacterium. Taxonomy (GTDB): domain Bacteria; phylum Bacteroidota; class Rhodothermia; order Rhodothermales; family JABDKH01; genus JABDKH01. Next base: position 5,456 of record JBFGEP010000091.1, read on the forward strand.
GCCCGCTCGATCAGAAGGGCGGGTGCAAGCGTCACCTTCGATCTCCTCGGGAGATCGATGAAGGCGCAAATGAGAGAGGCAAATCGGTCGGGCGCTCGACTGGCGGCAATTCTCGGAAAGGATGAAGTCGCGCGAAAGGTTGTGACGATCAAGGACCTGAGAACCGGAGATCAGCGCGAGATCGAGGTCGACCGGCTCGCTCCGTACGTAGAGCATTACCTGACGGAGGAACGGGATGTACCCTAGACTAAGTGACGTTTTCAAGGACGTACTCGGCTTCGAATTGCCGTTCCCGATTTACTCGTTCGGGGCGATGGTTGCCATCGGCGTGTTGACGGCCGCCTGGCTCACCGGCAAGGAGCTAGACCGTTTGTACTCCGAAAGTAGACTGAACGGCGTCAGAATCAAGGTCTCGGACAAGGGAAAGAAGGGGAAGCAAAAGACCGTCGAGACAGGTCCCTCCGCACTCATGGGCACGCTCACGGTCATCGTCGTCGTGGCCGGGTTCGGCGGTGCGAAGATCTTCCACATTCTCGAGAACGTTGGGTCTTTTGCCCGCGATCCCTTCGGAATGTTGTTCTCAACGGGGGGCTTCACATTCTTCGGTGGCCTGATCGTTGCGGCGGTGGCCGTCGCGTGGTATCTCAAACGTAAGAAGCTGGATGTGGCGGTCGCGTCGGACGCATTCGGGCCCGGACTGATGCTCGCGTACGGAATCGGTAGGATCGGTTGTCACCTCGCCGGCGACGGAGACTGGGGGGTCGCAAGCAACCTTGCGGGGAAGCCGGCCTGGATCCCGCAGTGGCTCTGGAGCGAGACCTATGCGAACAACATCCTGGGTGTCGACCTGTCGGCGGCACCGGTCTACCCGACGCCGATCTACGAGTTTCTTCTGTCCGCCGTCCTCTTCGGTGTGCTCTGGGGGTTGCGACGGCACCCTTTCGTCGGAGGTTGGCTCTTTTCGATGTACCTCGTTTTCGCCGGCGTGGAGCGATTCCTGATCGAGCAGATCCGCGTGAACAACCGCTTCGATCTGTTCGGCCTTTCGGTGACCCAGGCAGAGGTGATATCCGTACTCCTCGTAGCCGCAGGCGGCGTAGGTCTGATTCTGCGCCGGCGGCGCCGAGAATCAAAAGCGACTGCGGACGGGTCGGAAGGACCCGGAGCAGCCGAGGCCGGCGGTTAGGTCGGACTCAGGCGTGAGTCAGGCGGGGACCGGCCGCCGCGATCTCCTCGTTGGCGCCCGACGCGTACTTTTCGAAGTTCTTGTCGAACAGGTCGGCCAGCTTCAGTGCCGCCCGGTCATACGCTTCGGGGTCCTTCCACGTGTTGCGTGGCATCAGTATCTCGGACGGAACACCGGGGCAAGACGTCGGGACCTGCATTCCGAAGATTGGCTCCTCGACCGTATCCGCCTGGCTCATCGCGCCCGAGTGGATGGCATCGATGATCGCCCTCGTGTGCCTGAGCGATATCCGTGATCCGACGCCATACGGCCCGCCAGACCAGCCCGTGTTCACAAGCCAGGCATTCGCACCGTGCTTCTGCATCTTGTCCGCAAGGAGCTCGGCGTACTTGTTGGGATGCCACATCATGAACG
>JBFGEP010000092.1:0-7047 GCA_041580055.1 Rhodothermales bacterium
GCCCTGACCTTGGGTGCACCGCTGACGGTGCCTGCCGGGAAGCACGCCTTCAGCGCGTCGACCGCGTCGCAGTCATCGGCCAGCTTACCGGACACCGACGAGACGATGTGCATGACGTGCGAGAATCGCTCCACATACGCAAACTCGTCGACCTTGACGGTGCCCTCCACGCAGACCCTGCTCAGGTCGTTTCGCCCGAGGTCGACCAGCATGACGTGCTCCGCACGCTCCTTGGGGTCCGACAGGAGGTCGTCCTCGTAGGCCCGGTCCTCGTCCGGCGTCGAGCCGCGCGGGCGTGTTCCCGCGATGGGTAAAGTCTCTGCGCGTCCGTTCTCGACCCGCACGAGCAATTCCGGCGACGATCCGATGATCGAGTAGTCCCCGTAGTCGAGGTAGAAGAGGTACGGCGACGGGTTGACCTGCCGGAGTGCACGGTAGAGGTTGAAGTCGTCGCCCTCGAAATCCTTGGCGAATCTCTGCGACAGAACGACCTGGAAGATGTCACCGTCCCGGATAAGCTTTTTGGCCGACCGCACCGCCGCCATAAATCCTTCCCGCTCGAAGTTGGACTCCATTTCCCGGTCGTCCATGCGGATCGGTTCGGGGAGCTCGACCTCGCCGCTGCGCAGGTCGCTGACGGTGCGGTCGATCCGTTCGTGGGCCGACCGGTGCTCGGACTCGACGTCCGAATCGCCGTTCAGAAACATGTTGGAGATGACGACGATCTGGTGCTTCACGTGATCGAAGGCCACGATCGTGTCGTAGAAGCTCCACATCGCTGCGGGCAGTCCGATCTCGTCCCGCAGCTCGTCGGGCAAATTCTCGAGAAGTCGAACGGCGTCGTACCCGAGATAGCCGACCGCCCCGCCCGTGAGCCGCGGAAGGGCAGGGCTGCGGACCTCCGTGTACTCTGATCCAAAGTGCCGTATCGCATCGAAGATGTCGCCCGAATCGAAGATCGTCGTGCCGGTGACGTCGCGAACTTCGACACCCGATCCATTCGACCGCAGCGTACGGTATGGGTTGCGACCGATGAACGAGTACCGGGCGATCTTCTCGCCCCCCTCGACACTCTCGAGCAGGAAGCAGTGTTCGCTGCTGCGTCGAAGCGCAAGGTAGGCGGCCACGGGCGTCAGCAGGTCCGCGCTCAGTCGACGCGAGACAGGCACCACGATCGGTCCCTGTTCCAGGAGGGGCCGAAGCTCCTCCAGACTGACGTTGTGTTCGGGCTCTGGCACGGTGTATCTGTGTCTCGAAAAAGAAAAAGCCCGCTGCGACGGGCCAGCAGCGGGCTAGGCAGTTCCTCTCAGGGTGCTGCACGAATCGTCCTGGGCCCGCGGCTAACCGGAGCGCCACCACCATCCTTTGCCGGTGGATAGAAGGCCGTCGTGTGCAGCGTGCATAATCATGGCGGAAGATAAAGTGGCCTGGCTGTCCCAATCAAGGCGGGCGGCACGGGCTAGACTTTCGCCGGCGGGCTGGGCCGACCGGTCGCCGGGCCGGGCATCGGGCCGAACTGAGGGCCCTCCAGCGACGAGATACCCACCGTCGGGTAGGCCAGCTCGATGTCACCCTGTTCGCTGAACGCCGCGAGGATGCTGACCGTCAGCGCGTGCTCGGTACCCCGCCTTTTGCGAACGTCGCACAGGTATCGCAGCGTCAGCAGGATTCCGTTCTCCACAACGCGCACGTACACGAACGGCGTCAGAATGCTGTAGTGAACGAGGAACTCGCGCGACATCTGCCGTATCTCGTCAGCGGCCTGGTGCTCGACGAGCCGCGTCGATTCCTCGGCAAACTGCTGCATGATGCGGCGCGCCTTCTCCCAGTCTGACCGGAACGTCAGGCGGACGGGCAGCTCGTTCCAGATAAAGTTGAAGCCCCGCGTGTAGTTGTAGACGGCCTGGCTGAGATTCCAGCCGTTCGGAATGTGCGCGATACGACCGGTGCTCTGGTCGGCCTGGACCCAGCCGCCAATTTCCATCACGGTCGTGCGCATGACCCGGATATCGATAACGTCGCCCTGGATTCCGTTTACCTCGATGCGGTCTCCCGGACGATAGGGGGTGAGAAGAGTGACGTACGACCAGCCTGCGAGGTTCAGGAGCAGCTCCCGCATGGCGATCGCGAGACCCGCCCCGATCACCGTCAGCAGCGTCAGAATATCTCCGAGCCGCGGCGACAGGAGGCTCACCACGATCACGAAGATCGCCAACGCGCCTAACCGGCCGAGAATCCTCGACGCATGGTACACGCGGCTGGGCTCTCCGGCGTACCGCTTGACAAGCCGCTGGCCGATGCGAACCAGCAACCATACGACCAGCGAGGCGCCAGCCGCGAAGATCACTCGCTGGACGATCTCGTTTCCCAGGTCGATATCGAAAGGCATCTGCGCTCGATCCGGTGACGGACGCAAAGTAGGGCTTACAGTTGAAACGTCCATCCGGTACCGGAGTATGGGCCCGGGCAAACTTTTGCGCTCGAACTTCGTTTAGCGCACGTCAAAAAAGAGCAAGTCGAAAAAAGGGGAAGACGGAATGTCCACAGACGATAAACCGCGCGCCTTCGAAGTCTACAGGCCTGTTATCGACACGGCCGTCTTCGTTCTGGGCCTGATTGGAATCCTGGTTGTGGTGCATCTCTGGATTCAGGCCGGTCGAGGTTTCGACCGAGGATGTTTCGGTTTCTCGGAGACGGCTGCCACGGTGGAATGCGAAGCCGTGACACAGAGCGACGCCGGCACCATGTTCGGCGTGTCGAACATCCTCTGGGGCCTTGTCTTTTACCTCGGGCTGACTGCGCTCAGCTTTGCGACGGTCGTCGTCAGCCGGATTCAGATAGCGAAGGTCAAGAAGCTTCGGGCCGCGCTGATCGGAGTCGGGTTCCTGTACTCACTCTACCTGGTCTACATCCAGACGGCTCAGATCGGCGAATACTGCAAGCTCTGTCTTATTTCTGCCGGAATTGTGGCCGTGCTGTTCATTCTTCAGCTGATCGACATGCGAACCGGCGCGACGGACGGTGAACGGCCCGTCGCGGAGACCGCCGGTCGCTGGAAGATGTTCTCGGCGCTGGCCGCCGCCACCGTGGTGGTCGGTGCAGCTGACGTGGCGTACTTCAGCAGCCTGCCGCCGGCGGCAGTGGCGGAGCAGGCCGAGGTGTCTGCGAGCCCCCCGGCTGTGCCGACCGGGGATCCGGCCGTGGGAGACTGCTTTTACGACACCGACCTGCCCACCGTCGAGAACTACAGGGACCTCGTCAGCTTCAGTGATCCGAGCCTCGGAAACCCGGACGCATCGGTTACGGTGATTGAGTTTTTCGACCCGAACTGTCCCCACTGCGCCACACTCCACCCGATTATGATGCGCGCCGTCGCCGAACACGGAGACAAAGCGTGGTTTGTCTGGCGCCCGTTCGTTTTGTGGCAGCGCTCGATGGCGCAGATCGAGGCGATGTACTTTGCAGCGCAGGACAACAAGTTCTTCGAGATGATGGAGGCTCAGTTCGCCCGGCAGCGGCAAGACGGGATCGGGATAGACGAGCTGGGCGAGATCGCGGCGGAGATCGGGCTGGACGGTGAGCTCATGAAGACACGGCTCCGCAGCGGCCTTTACCGCAGCATCATCATCCGCCAGCGCGAGACCGGCGTGGAGGCCGGAATCAGGTCCGTTCCCGCCGTGATGATCAACGGCCGGTACGTCAAGACCAAGACGGCCGAGTGCATCGGATCGCTCATCGAGGCGGCTGCCGGATAGGTACCCACGGCCGTCGGGCTGGCGGCCGCTTCTACTCAATCCGTTGCGCGAGAACCATGGAGCAGTGCCGGATTTGGTGCAGGCTGGGGATCGATCTTATATTTCGTGCTCGCCGGCGCTCTCAGGTGCCGTGCGAAATCTCTCACCGGGAAACCATTCGCGGACGATGGTCAAGTCCGGGCCCCATCAGGGCCTGAAGATCGATTTGCTGCTCCACCAGACCACCCTCCGCACCGCGTTTCGGTCCATACAGGAATCGTCTACATGAAGCTGTCGAACTTCCTCTTCGATTTTCCCAAGAGCCTCGTAGCAACGTACCCGGCTGAGCCAAGAGACAGCTCCAGGCTCATGGTGCTGGATCGCGAAAGTCGGACGATCGAGCACAAGAAGTTCAGCAACATCATCGACTACTTCAATGCCGGCGACGTGCTCGTGGTGAACAACACCAAGGTGTTTCCCGCGCGACTCTACGGCAACAAGGAGAAGACCGGCGCCCGCATCGAGGTGTTCCTGCTTAGAGAGCTGAACCCCGAGAGCAGGCTCTGGGACGTGATTGTGGAACCGGCCAGGAAGATCAGGATCGGCAACAAGCTCTATTTCGAGAATGACCTGGTCGCCGAGGTGATCGACAACACGACCTCGAGGGGCCGTACGATCCGATTCGTTTTCGAGGGCGAGAACGAGGAGCTGTACGCGAAGATCGACGAAATCGGTGAGACCCCGATACCTCCCTACATCAAGCGCAAGGTCGAGGACGAGGATCGCGGGCGGTACCAGACGATGTTCGCCGAGGAGCGCGGGGCGGTGGCGGCTCCTACAGCCGGGCTCCACTTCACGCCGGAACTCGTCAAGAAGCTCAAGAAGAAAGGCGTGCACATCGTACCGGTGACGCTCCACGTCGGTCTCGGCACGTTCCGGCCTGTCGAGGTGGAAGACCTGACGAAGCACCGCATGGACTCCGAGTTCTACCACGTGCCGCCGGAAGCCGCCGACGTAGTCAACGAGGCGCTGGCGGCGCCCGACAGAAAGGTCACCGCCGTGGGAACGACGGTCGTTCGGGCGATCGAGTCGAGCCTGTCCGCGTCCAACATGCTCAAGGCGAATATCGGATGGACCGACAAGTTCATCTACCCGCACTATGAATTCCGAATCACCGAGCGTCTGGTCACGAATTTCCACCGACCCCGCAGCACCCTGCTTATGCTCGTCTCCGCCTTTGGCGGATATGACTTCATCATGGAGGCCTACAAGGAGGCGATAAAGAAGAAGTACCGCCTCTTCTCGTTCGGCGATGCCATGTTCATCGTGTAGTCACAGGTTCCCGGGATCTCATTCCCTATTGAAACATGACGGATGCCGCCGGGGTGCCAGACGTTGCCGTCGTCATTCCGGCCGCCGGAGCGGGAGAGCGGCTGGGCGGTGAGCGCAAGCAGTTCCGGCAACTGGGGGATGCGCCCCTGCTGGTCCAGACTCTGCGAGCCTTCGAGAGACACCCGTCCGTTGCATTGATCGTAGTCGTGACCCGGCCGGAGGACGCATCGCGCGTTCGCACGATGATAGACGCCTCGGACGTGGACAAGCCTGTGCGCGTGGTTGAGGGCGGCGACACCCGCCAGGAGTCTGTGAGCCGCGGCCTTCAGGCCGCGCCAGATCATCCCGTCGTTCTCATACACGATGCCGTCCGGCCGTTCGTGACCCGGAGGGAGATCTCTGACGTCATCGCTATGGCAAGGGCTCATGGCGCGGCCGCGGTGGCGAGCCCTGTCGTCGACACACTGAGGCACTCGGCGGATGGCCTGTTCTCGGAGACCGTATCCCGGGAGGGGCTCTCCCGTATGCAGACCCCGCAGGGATTCGCCAGACCGGTGATCGTCGCCGCGCACGAGGCGGCCGCCAGGACGGGTCTCCAGGCCACGGACGACGTGGAGCTGGCGCAGAAAGCCGGCCACGATGTGTTTCTCGTCAGCGGATCATCGATGAACTTCAAAATCACGACGCCCGAGGAGTGGACCCACGCCGAGTTGCTCTGGGGTACGTGGAGCGCGGAGAAGTCATGAGAGTTGGCTACGGATACGATGTCCACAGGCTGGTGGAGGGCCGGCGTCTCATTCTCGGCGGCGTCGAGATTGACCACCCGCTGGGCTTGCAGGGCCATTCGGACGCGGACGTGCTGCTGCACGCGATCGCGGACGCGCTGCTGGGCGCCGCGGCCCTGGGCGACATCGGCACGCACTTTCCGGACGATTCGGAAGAGTGGCGTGATGCAGACAGCCGGAGCCTGCTGAGGTCGGTCGTGAATCGGCTCACGGAGGCCGGATTCCGGCCGGTGAACGTGGACGCGACAGTAATCGCGGAAGAGCCACGGCTCAAGCCGTACGTCCCCAGGATGAGATCTGCGGTCGCCGAGATTCTCGGACTCGACGTTTCCCAGGTATCGGTGAAGGCCACCACGTCCGAGGGTCTGGGATTCGTAGGCACGGGAGCCGGGATGGCGGCTCACGCCGTGTGTCTGCTGGAAGAACGGTAGCGGCCGGAGCCATGGGCGATTTTTTCGTAGAAGTCTTCCACTGGATTCAGACGCTTTCGCCGATGGCGGTGTACTTGTCGATCCTGCTGATTGCCTACGGGGAGAACCTGCTTCCACCGGTGCCGGGGGACATGGCGATCGTTCTAGGCGGGTACCTCGCGGGCACCGGAACGGTCAACTTCGGCCTCGTGGTCGCGCTGTCGACCCTCGGCGGCGCGCTCGGATTCATGACGATGTATGCTTTCGGCTACGTCATCGGGGGAGCCGTTATGGATCCGGTCCGCATGAAATGGATCCCGAAGCGGCGGGTGAGGCGTGCGCAGCAGTGGGTCCGGCGCTGGGGCTACGGGGTCGTAGCGGCCAACCGATTCCTCAGCGGTCTTCGATCGGTGATCTCGATCACGGTAGGCATGGCACGGATGAACGCGTGGATAACGGGCTTGTGGTCGACCGTGAGTGCTGCCGTGTGGACATGCCTGATCGCCTATGTGGGCTACAAGGTGGGCGAGAGCTGGGAGACGGTGAGTGTATGGCTGCGGCAGTACGGGCAGGTTGTCGGCACCCTGATCCTCGTGTTCATCGTCGTGCAGGTCATTCGGTACCGAATCAACGTCAGGCGGGAGGGGAGTCAGTCTGGGGCGTCCGCGGTGGGCGGGGAACACTTCACCGAATCATAGTTTCCCTTTATTGACACGCGTGCGGCCGGCTTAGTAACTTCACAAACTTGGTCAAGTATGTGTTTTTGGGCTGCTGGCGTAGCTCAAC